>CAYWBI010000007.1:0-57643 GCA_964456445.1 uncultured Calditrichaceae bacterium | reverse complement strand
TCGAAAACGCATGTTGTTTAATCCATTGCCGCCCTTGCCGGTTGATTTAATATGATTTAAATCGCATCCACAACCATCATCACGTATTTGTAATTTAAAAATGTTGTTATTATAATATATTCCAATGTTTATTGTCTTTGCCTGAGAATGTTTAATTATGTTATGCATTGATTCTTTAAAAATTAGATAAATGTTTTTGCGGTACTGCTCTTCTATTTGAATATTTTTTGCTCCCTCCTCAATGTCCAATTTGCATTTAATTTTATTGTTTATACAAATTTCAGGTGCAAGATCAGCTATTCGAACTATTAAATCACCAAGTTTGTTATGATCCGCTGACAAGGACCACACAACATCTTCTATTGCATCTTCGGCTTCATGGGTTAAGTCGTATAATCTATTTATTGAGGCTATTGCTTCGTCTGGTTTATTTTCAATACGAATCTTTAGCGCATCTACGAAAAGTGATATACTGCTGAGGGTAGATGAAACATCGTCATGTAAATTTCGGGCAATAAGTTCTCTTGTTCTCTGACGTGTCTCCTGAATCGATTTCTCATGTTCTAGTTTTAAAACTTTTTTCTTGAGCCGTCGTGTTGATAAATGATTGATGATTATTATAAATAAATAAACGCAAAAAGAGGATAGGATTAGAATAAACCAACTTTGTTGCCAAAACGGGGGTAAGATTCGAAAGGAAAATGTTGCTGGTTTAAGAGAGCGAATCCCGTCGGGATTAATTGAATATGCTTTAAAGGTATAGTCCCCGGGTGCAAGCGAACGGTACTGGACTTCATTACTGCTTACCGGTTTCGACCAGAATGGATCCGTACCTTGTAGTTTATATTGATATGTAATGGCCTTTTCTTCTGCAAAACTTAAACCGGCAAAAGAAAATCCAAAGTTATTTTGTGTATAATTGACTTCGCTTAATTTTCTGTTTTTCTGAGTGATGTTTTGAGGATAATGATATATTTCTTGCCCGTTGTTATAAACAAATGTGATGGCTGTTATAGGAGGAGCATTTTTTAAAAATAACTGACGATTGCAAATTCGCTTCAGATCAAGTTTTACAAGACCAGCTGTTGTTGCCAGCCAAAATAGATTGTCCCCAAGGCAAAAAAGGATATCGGTAATGCTTGATTGCAAGGATGGCAATATTGGTGAATTGCCATAAGCCACGAATTTATCCTTTACCAATAGATGGATCACTTTCTCGCTGAATACGAACAAGCTATCGCCTGATGTACGAAAAACCCCTATAATATTATTAGACTGCAAACCATCTTTTTTAGTATATGTTCTGGTCTTTCCATTTTTTATCATGGTTAGGCCACGGTCTGTTCCAAACCAAACCGTTCCGTCGTTCTCTTCTAATACGCATGATGTATAGTTAGAGGGCAGACCATTCAATTTAGAAAAAATACAAAATGTTTTATTTTTATACCTTGTAGCACCATGGTCTTTTGAAAGGAACCAAAGTGAATTAACGCCAGGCACAATTTTCTCTATCATATTCGATGCCAATCCATCGTTCATCGTATATTTTAAGGAGTCTTTATTCTCATATAGATATATGCCGCCTCCATAAGATCCAACCCACATTTGATTTGACGGACTTATATAAATTGATGAGACACCTTCTATAATTTTGTGTAACAATGATTTATAATCATGCTTTTTTTGTCCTGGAATAATCGGTCCAATCACCCCTAAATAAGTTCCTATATAATAATATCCATTAGGGTTTTGCACTATGGCCCGAACTTCACTAGAGATGTTGTCCAAAAAATGATTAAGTTTATAATCTTTTTGACCTATAACATTTATACCGTTGCTTGTTCCTGCTACCAAATTTTGCTGCGAATCTTTGAATACCGTATGGATTGTATTTGAGTTCATTCCATCTTTTTCCGTATAAACATTTAAATAATCCCCAAATAATTTATATAATCCTCCACCAAAGGTACCAATCCAAATAGTTCCTTCGGAATCTTCAAGGATTGCTTCTACAAATGAGGGCTCAATCCCTTGTTGCCTTGACAGGATAGTGACTCTATTTTTATCCTTGATTTCGATCTGATTTTTGAATGCAGCCCATATCCTGTGAAATCGGTCCACCAACAAAGCATGTAGTTCATTCTTATGTTTTGGAGTTCCGGGAAATAGGGAATCGGTTTTAGTGACGAGTTTAATATAACTCGTCCTACATGGGAACAACAAAGTATCCTTGTCTAAGACGGCGATTGACGCCCAGGTAGTGCCCATTAAGCTTCCGCCAAATTGTGAAGTTGGATTAATACAGTAATAATTAAGCTCTTGGTCATTTGAAGGCTGGAGTTTGTATATGCATGAGTCAATACTAAAATAGATTTGACCCGCGGGGCCCCGACAAAGAGTACCTTGTTTGCCGTGTTCGTTCTCTATCGAAATAAATTTGCCATTTGCCAAAACTGAAAGCCCCAACTTAGTCTGGAAATACATTCTACCGAATTTGTCTTCTGTAATTTGAAAAACACTGTTTGATAAAAGGCCATCTGAACGATCATATTTTTGAAAACTAAATCCGTCAAAGCGGACAATGCCACCTCCAAATGTTCCGAACCACAAGGCGCCCTGATGATCCTGAAAAATATCGTAAATCAGGTTTGATGATAGACCATCGGTCATTGTATATGTATGAAAATGATGCCCATCATAAATGCTTACCCCATTGTCTGTTGCAATCCAAAGAAATCCATTTTTATCTTGCAATAAGTCAAAGATATAATCACTCGCCAAACCAGATGCTCTTGTATATTTCTGGAAGGCGGGATGTTGAGCTGAAAGTTCGGATTGTATAACTAATATAATAACAATCGCCAAAACGGTTTTTATGTTTTTAAGTTGATCCATAGGCAATTATTTAAATTTCTTAAAACTATATGATTCTTGCCAAAAAATATAAAAGTCATTTTCAGGATATACAAAAATTCTGGAACCAAACAAATAATAGAAATTTTTTTGGAAAGTGTATAATTAAAATGATTATAAAGATGGAAAAAGTCAAGAAAAGAAAAAAAATATAATATTGCTGTTTTTATTACATACCCTTTTCATGATTTAGGTGGGTATGGGCATAGCGCTCTGAACATAAATTGAATATCTTTAACTAATTTCCTTAAACCTATTGCCGTTAGAAAACATCAGAAAACAGGCCGTTGGTTGTTTATAAATCCATATAGATATGTTTGCATGAAGCTGACGCCATATGAATAAAATGATGCATGGCGCAATAAAAACAACAGAAGAAAACGGTAAATATGAAACAGTGCATAAATGCCAAAAGAAAGGCAAATCCTTTGCTAATGGCGGCTATTTTACCTGCATTGTAAAAATAGCCAAGAAGCGTTATTGTGCTCAGGAGGGTCGGCCATACCCGCTAAACCATTGATTAAAAACCGCAATAACAAAGCGATAGGTTTAAAAGGCCGGGCTAAAAACGTAGAACAAGGCAAGATAAAAAATAAACGGAGAATACCAGGTGTTTGACAAAATTTCTTTTAGGCCGCAAAAGGAATATACTCAGTAAATCCGCCAGCATGAGGATCATCAGCAACACAAGAAACCTGGCAATGGTAACGGTTTGAGATAGGAAAGCCGTCGGCCCATTAAAAACTTCCGGTTCAAAAAAAGGTTTTTCTAACCAGCAAGGAATAAGATTTGAATACATGATTGCCGATATTTGTATAATCGCTAATAATGGTTTTTAAAAATGGGAGCAGCAAATGGTCACTGTTGCCGGTAACTTTATCACCGTGGTTTGAACGATAAGGACTGCAGGGTTCAGTGTTGCAGGAAGCGCATCTCTGTTTTGCACGGTTTTGTTTTCCCGCCCTCGATAAATTTCGCTGAATGTCTTGCTTGGCGAAAAACAATGAACAAAGATGTCCGGTACAAACAGTAAAAATTTTTATACGTTTTTCCCTCCGGCGCATAACGGGCAGTATTATGGGGAAGATGCCCGTTATGCCCAGCATCACTATTTTAAATAACGGTCCAGAAAATTATATGCCTCCTTCCTCACCGGGGCAGGAAAAATATGTCCGCCATCAAAATAGAGCGATTGGAATTTTTCATTGGCATCGATTTCTTTATAGCTTAGCCGGGCCAATTTCTCAAGTTGCTTTGTCCTTGCCACATGAGCGCGGCTTAATTTTTTTTCCATGGGGCTTTGCTTACCGTGTTCCCACAAACCCCGGGTCATAAGGAACGGTCTTGGCGCCAGTTGTGCCAGATAATCCTCCGATCTTCCACTCGTTGCCAAATGCGGAATGGCAAAAATTGCATTGGCAAAACCCGGTTCCTTGTCGTTGTAGTAGTCGATCAGGTCGAAGAAACCACATGAAGATACGCCTGCTTTTATTCTTTTGTCCATAAACATAAAGTAAACCAACACATTGCCCGCTGCGGAATGGCCTATGGCCCCTATCCGTTGGGGATCAACGAACTCGAGCGAGGATAAAACATCCACGGCACGCATCAGATCATACACCTCCTTACCGAAATAGGTGCGGCCTTGCAGGATAAGTTGCCCGCTCCAACGCATCCACAGGCTTAAATTTTGCATCATTGGCGGCATATGCGGGTTGGCATTCTCTAATCTTCGTCTTTCGGCATGCCCAAAGCGGTCAGGACAGATAACGACATAACCACGTTGAAACAACTCCAGACCATAAGCCTGATCAGCGCTGCCGCCCAGTCCGGCCGGTTCCAGTTTGCCCAGGTCAAAGCGGCTGCCGTCCTGGTGGATGGCCACAATGGCCGGGATTTGTTGCTTTTTCTTGTGTGTGGGGACAAACAGGTAGGCCTTTACCCGGTCCGTTGGACGGTCAAACAAGGTATCGGCCTCTTCTACCGTATAAACGATTTTATAACGGTGACCGTTTTCAATAGTAAGAGTCTCCAGGGTATCGATATTCAATGGTGGTGGTGCGGGGAACGCGCCCAATAGTTGGCTTAGGGTCTGTTCCTGGGTTGAGGTCGTTTTATCCGAGCAGGCTGGTAGTGCAAGAAGCAGGCAGGCCAGCAAAAAAGAAAGCGAATAGTGCAAAGATAATGAAAACATTTTGTCCTCCTTATTTTATGGGCACTTTCCGATGGATACCGAACGGCAGTTACGTTTTTCCCACAAGGGCACGGATCATTGCGCGGGCTTCCGTTCAATCTACAAGGAGTACGTAATACGCTGAAAATTGTTACACAAACAGCGCGAGTGGTTTGACAAAAAGATGATAGGGCCTGCTGTTCCCCGCACGGGTCTATATATCGATTGTATATCTATTGGGCAAGTTAGGTTAGGGGAAAAGCCTCCTTTTCAACTTCCTGCCCGTCTGTTTAATATTTTTATAAATTGCGACGTCTTGCACCAACAACACCTACCGTCCAACAATTAGATTTTTTAAATCTTGCCCATTGCCTCCGCCGGTGATCTTATCTATACACCCTAGGATATCGACAGGCGCAGATATAATGGGCAGGCTATAGTCGTGAAGATATCCGCTATATGCCTTCTCTTTGACTTTTATGTCATCAAACATTTGATGGTATTGCGTCAGCTCTTCTTTTCTTACATAGTTGAAAATGATGTTTAATTTGCCACTATTGACTATGGATTTCTACATACTGGTTTTTTTAGGGGGGGGGACAGGTTCTTGGCAAGTATGTCACTACGAATTACAAGAACGGCACCCGACGGTACGGTACCTTTCCTTTATTGCCTGATAAATCGGCCCGTAGGCGAAGCATTTTTTTCATTAACGGCAATGATCGGTCCGTGTCCCCCGGCATCGTTTGCTGCACCGTTTAAAAAGCTGTTCAAATATTTCTGCTCAATTGATGGCCTTTTATGTTTTCACGAAGTGTGTTAAGCGTGAATGCCACTGTAGTCCCGACGAAAACAACAAACAAATCTGTGAGATATTTAACCAGTTTGTTTTTCTCTTCATGCAATAACATCCTTATTTATTTGAGGCCTGCCCACTCGGCTTCCGGCCAGCCTGCCCCGGCCCATCAGATAAAAGCGGACAACGTGGCTTGGCGCCGGACGTCCTGATGCCCGCATTTGCCTGTTCTCACAACCATCCGCGCCATAAATGTTCCACGTTTTGGAGCGATGATTTATCTTAGAGGGCGGTATATTCAAAAAAAATCAATACATTTTAAGGCCTGGCTGAACAACATGTTATTTTGTGCTTACTTTTTCAAGTGTATATTTTTTGCCATCACTTGATTTTAGCGCTGCATATTTTTCCCAGGAACCTTTATGTGTTTTGAAATAATCGATGACCGGCTCACTGGCGGATGTTATGGTTTTTGTCGTTGTTGATGTGCCATATTGGGTTTTTTTCGTAAACACTTCTTTACGGGTTATCGTCGCCGGGATGTCTGATGCCGTTGTGGTCCAGACTTCTCCGTCCGGGGTTACGAGATAAGTTTTTAACTGTTCGTTATTATTTGTCATTGCCACAGAAGGTCTCATGGTAATAAAACCGCGATAGGGCCCGGCCTCTGGGCTTAGTTTCTCGGTGGCATTGGCCCCGGTATGAATATCATAGTCTCCCCAGTCAAAGGCAATTTGATAGGAAAAGGTTCCGCTGGTAGGATAATAGGTTTCGAGATACATTTGCATTTGTGCATCCGCTGTTTTGGAACAACTTAGAAATCCAAAAACAGAAATGAATAAAACAAACATAACAAGCTTAAACATAAGGCCTCCAAATGATTAATGATACAAGGTGTACTATTTGTTTTGTTGCAGATTATCAAAATCAAATCACAACAGATAGTACGTGATCTATTATCCATATTGATTCCCAGGCATGGGGCAATGATTAATTAATTGTTTATTTCTCGCGCAAAATAGGCATCGTCATACAACGGCAGCCGCCACCGCCACGGGTCAGTTCGTTGCCTTTCATGGCCACGGCGTATTTGTCTAATTTTTGCAAATCCACTTTGCCGGATATGATATCGTCCGCCTCCACACGGGGAATGCCTGCCTTGGCCAATTCTTCATAGGTATGCACGTTCATCCCATACCCGATGATTTTTCCGGGGGCAATGGTAAAAAAGTTAGCCCCTGATTGCCACTGTTCGCGTTGTTGATACAGGGGGACATGACCTCCGCAATGGATGGGCTCAAGTTTAATGCCTACTTTTTTTAAGGCATCCAGCAAATAGTCGTGGCGTTTGAACAAGGGTTTGTCCGGGTTGTGGATATCAATATGTACCACATCCACGGCATGGCTGGAATTGATTAAATCCGAAAATACCACGGCCTTATCGCTGTCCACCATGGTAAATACCATGTCGAGGTGGATCCAGGCGCGGTGTTTGGGCAGCAATACAACAAATATATTCTTCATCTTACCGGCCTTTTTAAAATGCTCTATAAGCAGATCAATGCCGCCCGGATTTGTTCGCTCGCCCATACCGATGACAACCGTATCTTCACGCAAAATTAAGACATCGCCGCCCTCGAAGGTGGCATGGTTGGTGTTCAGGTAGCTCATATCCACGGTATCGTCTTCGGAACATTCCAATTCCGGATGATAGCGAAAAAGATAGCGCATCAATATGGTTTCAGTAGTGCGTACCTGTGTGGCCATATTGCCGATCAGGGCATGACCATTGACCACCATTGCGGCGTCACGGGTAAAAAACAGGTTTGGCAACGGTGGTATGGCATATTGGTTTTTTGATAGAAAGCGTTCCAGGGTATCGCGTTTTGTTGCCGTCCCGGAAATAAGTTGATTGGCCAGTTTCTTCGGCGACAGCTCGAGCAAATCGTCCCGGTGATGGGAAACATTTAATTTGGTACAGATCTCGTTAACGAGTTCGGCCTTTATACTCACTGATTGCAGGATGTCTGTTAACAGATCAATGACCTCAAATGGTTGTGATACCTTACGCAGCACGGCGGCCAGTTGTGCATGCTGAGAGCGTGCATTATCTAAGTTAAGGATATCGTCATATAAAACTTCTTCGGCGGTGTCCGGCGTCATCAGTTCCAGTTCATGACCCGGCGTATGTATGATTACTTTCTTTAAGGGGGCTATCTCGGAATTTACATAAATTTTACTCACTACCACTCCTGCGTCTTAGGATGAACATAACCTTTAAAAATAACATCGGCACCCCATGCAACGCAAGCGGGAGAACAGAGCATAGTACAATTTGCCAGTTATCAACACAACACTGTTAAAAATGCTGGTTTTTTAAAATTTATTCCAATGGAAATTAAAGAGCGCCCAGCGAGTTTTTTTATACTCCTTGCTTCCGCCAAAATAATTTCCAGCCATCACAGCAATCAACTAATAATGTATATAGATTCCATGTTTATCGGCCACCCATGAACCTATCGCCTGCATCGCTTCTTGCACCCGCGCTTTTATTGCTGTATATTTTATCCTGAATCACAATCAAAAATCCATCAATCATCTAAAGTTGATCATTTATTTTATGCATGTGCCGATATCTAAATGGAACAGGCAGTATGCATGCATGTTTAAGAATAAACATCACCAAGTCGGGGGAAATGATGTTAAAAGATAAACTATTTGTAGAGTTTAAACTTTCTATGCCGTACAACCTAACCCAGGACGGTGAATGGTGGGTTTCCGAATGCCGCGCGTTGAATGTTGTTTCGCAGGGGCATAGCCGGGAAGAAGCAATGAAAAACCTAAGCGAAGCCACTTCACTGTTTCTGATTAACTGCTTTGATCGCGGTGTATTGGATAAAGTTCTTAAACAGGCAGGTTTCCGTAGTGTGGGTCTAAGCGCTCCTGCAATACTTGCTGAGCCCAACACCCAATATATGGACGTGCAATTGCCACTGGCCCTCACCGGTCCACAGCAGTTATGCCACGCCTAACCCCTGTATCCTGGAAAACACTAGATTGTATTGCCCGCAAAATTGTCTTTGAATTAGCCCGCCATAGCGGTACCAGCCACCGCATTTATATCCGCGAAGGCACTTTGCGCCCGATCGTAATACCAACATATGATGAAATTAGAATCTTGATTATAAAAAGTTTCATATCAACAGCCGGCATAACCCGCCAGGAATATTTTGATCTGTTAAAAAATGCAAGTAACCAATCCCTTCTTACTTCTTACTTCTTACTTCTTACTTCTTATTTCTTACTTCTTACTTCTTACTTCTTACTTCTTACTTCTTAATTGATATTTCCCGGGCTTGTACTTCAAATTTCCTTTTCATAGCTTAAGGTAACATATAATATAACGACACAGGTAAAATGGCTGGTTCAGTTTCCACAGAAGAAAAAATTTTCCGGGCGGCAATGACAGTATTTGTTGAAAAGGGCAGGTACGGCGCCAAAATGCAGGAAATAGCCGACAGGGCGCAGATAAACAAAGCCATGTTACATTATTATTTCCGTAGCAAGGACAGGCTTTACGCCCATGTCTTTGAAACCGTCTTCTCCCATGTGTTCGGCAGCATTCACCATGTTTTTGAACGTGACATTCCTTTTAGCGAAGCGCTCCGTTTGTTTCTTGATGAATACATCAACCTGATCGACGACAACCCCAAAGTGCCCTTGTTTATAATGCGCGAACTGAGCGAAGGGGCCGAATTTCTAAAGGGGATTGTTTCGCGTGAGCTGTTGTCCAAGGACTTCAGGCTTCCACAGCTTTTTATAGATAAAATCCAGAAGGCCATAGATAACGGTGAAATTCGGGCAGTAGATCCGGTTCAATTATTCATAACCATCATCGGATCGAGCCTTTATTTTTTTATGGCGGAACCCATGCTCAAAATATTTTTAGGTTCAATTGGTAGCTATGATCGAAATACTTTTTTGGCATTGCGCAAGCAACATATTTTTGATATTATCATAAATGGTATCAAACCTTTCCCTTCCAAAAAATAAAAACATGCTATCTGCATGATATTTTTGTATCTTAAAAACTTCTTTTTAATAATTTATTGGTTGCCTATAAATATGGGTTTAACACGGGTGCGCAAACCGGCCATCTTTTATTGTACCAATATGATAAGCTACAGATTTATTAGTGATATAAGGAAAACAGAATGATTGAAGTTTCAAAAATAAGAAATATTGCCATTATAGCCCATGTGGATCATGGTAAAACAACCCTGGTTGACGAGATGCTAAAGAATACCCATTTTTTCCGTGAGAACGAAAAATTCCAGGAACGTTTTATGGATTCAAATGATCTGGAACGTGAACGTGGAATTACGATTTTATCCAAAAATATTTCGATCCGTTATAACGATTATAAAATCAACATAATTGACACACCGGGCCATGCCGACTTTGGTGGCGAGGTGGAGCGGGTGCTTAAAATGTCCAATGGTGTGCTTTTGCTGGTGGATGCTTTTGAGGGCACCATGCCCCAGACACGCTTTGTATTGCAAAAAGCGTTGGCGCTCAACCTAAAGCCTATTGTTGTAATAAATAAGATGGACCGTCCGCAGGTACGTCCGGAAGAAGTTCTGGATGAAATTTATGATCTGTTTATCGATCTTGGCGCGGATGAAGACCAATTGGAGTTCCCGGTTATTTATGCATCTGCCAAAAACGGTTGGGCCAGTAAAGAAATGGTCACAACCGGTAAAAACATGAACGACCTTATGGAAGCGATTGTTGATGGAATTCCCTGCCCGGATGTAAAAGAAGGCGCCACACAAATTCAGGTTACATCGCTGGACTATTCTTCCTATGTGGGACGGATTGGCGTGGGGCGTGTGTTTAGGGGTGTTTTGTCCAATAAGGAAAAATATAAACTGATCGACCGCAAGGGGCTGATCCGCGATATCCAGATAAAGCAGTTGTTCACTTTTGAAGGGTTAAACCGTGTTGAGCAGGAAAATATCCCTGCCGGTGATATATGTGCCGTGGTAGGTATCGAAGATGTGAATATTGGCGATACCATCGCCGCAGCGGAAAACCCGGAGCCTATGCCATTGATTGCTATAGATGAGCCGACCATCAGTATGACCTTTACCATAAACACTTCGCCGTTTTTTGGTAAAGAAGGTAAGTATGTGACCAGTCGCCATTTACGCGATCGGTTGATGCGTGAACTGCAATCCGATGTGGCTTTGCGGGTGGAAGAAGGGGTTTCTCCCGACAGCTATAAGGTCTCGGGTCGCGGTATTCTTCATTTGTCCATTCTTATCGAAAACATGCGTCGGGATGGCTATGAATTTGCTGTTGGGCAACCAAAGGTAATTTATAAAACCATTGATGGCCATAAAGCAGAGCCGGTTGAAGAACTGGTTGTAAATGTGCTGGATCAATGGTCCGGAAAGGTAATCGAATTGGTCTCTCCCAGACGCGGGAGCCTGATTAGTATCGAAGAAAAAGGGTCATTTAAAAGTCTGGTCTTTCATATACCGTCCAGGGGACTGATGGGGCTTAGAAATAAACTGATGACGGCAACAGCCGGTGAAGCGGTAATGAACCATCGATTTTATCAATATGAGTTGTTTAAGGGATCGATACCGCACCGTCTTAACGGTGTAATGGTTTCTTTGGGACAAGGGGCGGCCATCGCCTATGCCATCGATGCGTTACAGGATCGTGGAGCCTTTTTTGTCGAACCCGGCGATCCGTGTTATGCCGGACAGGTTGTGGGCGTTTATAATAAGGATAGTGATCTTCCGGTAAACCTTCAAAAAGCTAAAAAGTTGAGTAATATGCGTGCTTCCGGCTCAGATAAATCCGTTAAAATAACACCGGCTATAAAGATGAGCCTTGAGGAATTTCTTGAATTTGTCGGTGATGATGAACTGGTGGAAGTTACACCTAAATCGGTACGCATTCGCAAGAGTATTCTGGACGAGAACGAACGCAGAAAATCGCAATCTGCAAAACTGAAAAAAGCATAGACTGTAACAATTATATTATAAAATTTTATCAAAAATGAAATCCTCCGCTTTTTTAGGCGGGGGATTTTTTTACTTTCTGTTGCCGAAGTCAACTATGGGTTTTGTAGTAACAGATTTCCTGTTTTATCAAAATGCAACACATCGCCTTTCTTGAATGTATGTCCCTCGATTCTGAAATCTTTTGACAATTTACATTGAGATAGTTTTCCATTGGGATGGAAATGCACACCCGCGCTTCCATAGATGCCCCTTAGTATCTCCGTCCAAAAACTTGCCGCCGCACACGGAATGCGCTGGATCACCGTATCATTAACAAGCCAGGCCAGGCTCAAATTTCCATTGGTATAGAACACAGTCTGGTAATCATGTTTATGACCATGGCACAACAGGCCTTGCACTATGGTGTTGCCAGGTAGGAAGCATATAATCTTATTTCCGCGTCGGGACGATATGACTGTACCCTCTGGCAGAAAAGAGAGCGAGTCCACCTTAGCGGACTTTGTCTGTGAAACGGCTTGTTGTCCGGTAGATTGAGCGCTTAGACAAAACGCTGGAAGAAGAATCCCAAGAAGGATCAATACGATCCTTTTATGCATAACAACCTCCTCCGGAGTCCTCCGGGAAAATTTTTGATAAGATCTAAGAAAGCTTCACCGTAACAACAACATCTTTTTAGTGCGCATAAAACCGCCTGTCTGCAGGCGGTAGAAATAAATTCCACTGGCCAAATCACTAGCCTCGAAGGTTAGCTGATGCACCCCGGCAGGTTGCACGCCCGAAAACAAAGTGCGGATCAGGTGACCACTTGCGTCAAACAACAGCAGTTTTAGCTTCTGTGTCCTGGACAAACGGTAACGGATTATTGTGGATGGATTGAACGGATTGGGATAGTTGCCGATTAATTCCACTGTTTCGGGTTTAACTTGCTTTGCTTCATCCAGTCCTGTTGGTGTGAAGTATTTATAGCGGGCCCAATAGATATCGGATTTGTTGTTGGCGCCGGTATGTTCCCAGAAGATCACCAGGTCTGTACTGTCTTGCGGCTGTTCATAACTGGGAATCACCGTCATCACCGGCTTTTGATCCGGGTAGGGGGATTGGGACACGTTGATCGTGTCACCTGCTTCGCCATATTCCAGGTTGTTGAAATAAATATCGCTGAGCCCATTTGGCGCGGCGTCAAATATAAGCATTCGGGGCGCATCGATGGGTTGCGACTCCAGTTGACCGCCTACCGTAAAGATTATCAATTGATAATAATAGGGGTGAAAAGGGATCAGGTTCTTTAGTGAATAATCTATATCGTAAACATCACTGGTAACGATATGCCAGGCGTTATCTGTTTGTTGACGAAAAACAATCCCTCCCTCAAAGGTGCTCCGTGGCGAATCACTCTCTTTTCCCCCGGAAATTATTGCAGAAGTGATACTGTCGGTATAATAATTGTTGAAATTTAAGCGGACAATATTGGCGATGGAATCGGTCTGTTGGCGATAGTACAACTTGAAAATGCGATTATCATCATAAGACGCCAGTATGGGTTTGCTGCATCCTTTGCATGGGAGTCTAAGAACCGCATAGGTACTGTCAAGAGGCAGAATGAGCAAAGTGGAATCACTGACCCAGGCCACATGGTTTTGGCCAAGCCCTGGTTGCCCGGCGTTACGGGTCGTATCGGAAAGAATACGCGCGCTATCTGGGACGCCTTCCAGGTAGGATTTGTAATAAATCCGCCCGCGGTTATTTATTTCCATTTTCCATGCCAGGGAGATTCTACTTCCTGAGACCTGGATTTGCGGATAACGGAGCGGATGAATGCTGTTGGCCACGGTTACAATCGAGCCGGTATCGGGGCTGATCCGGCGCATCAGGATGCGGTAGCGGTCATTTACATGGTTCTCCCAGCAAATATAATGCGCCCCATCATACCTGGGGTAATTCTGCGAAACAAAAACATTTTGGTTATCACCCGCGATAGTGATAAAAGGTTTTGGGCTAAATTGTTGGGCATCGAGTGTTGTGAATAAAAAGATCAGCATGAAAAATATTTTCATTTTGTATCCTCCTCAAAAGACACATATGCGCAAGATAGTGACCGGAACAGGCAATGTCAAGACAGATAGGAGCTGTCTTGATTTGCACGGGGCGCTTAGAGCGAATCTCCGGAAAAGGGAGATAAACACCAGGCAGTGGAGAAAAGAAAAACGGGAGGGGTGTATTATTTCGAAAGGCATTTACCCGGAGCTGGCCGTGTTGCATCCTGAGCCTTCGGGCTTAAATTCGTCACGATCTTTGAAGAGCAGCCATTAAATCTTTAATATCTTATTTCTTCCAAAAGACCGGTGTAAACAGAATCAGTACGGTATAAATTTCCAACCTGCCCACCAACATAAGAAAAGAGAGAAACCATTTGGCCGCAACGGGTAAAAATCCATAATTGTCGGTAGGGCCCAGCTCGCCCAGGCCGGGCCCGATATTGCCCAGCGTAGCCGCCACGCCGCCCAGAGATGTTTCAAAATTCAGGCCGACCACGTTTAGGAACAAGACGCCTGTAACGAAAATAGAAATATAAAAAAGATAAAAGCCCGCCACATTTGAAATTATATCGGGGGAAACAACCTTATTGCCAATACGAACCGGTAGCACGGCTTGGGGATGAACCAACTTTTTTATCTCATTCATGCTGAATTTTATTAAAATAAGTGTTCGGATTATTTTTAACCCCCCACCGGTCGATCCGGCACATCCGCCTAAAAACATCAGGATAAAAAGCAACATGCGCGATGTTGTACTCCATTGTTCGTAATCCGCGGTGCCATAACCCGTTGTGGTTATAATTGACGCAACCTGGAAAACGGCATGACGGAAACTGAGTTCAACGCCTTCGTGTGTTTGCTGATAAATGCTGATGGCAATAAAAATAGTTGTCGCCGCAATGATGCTAAAATAAAAGAGGGTTTCCCTGTCTTTAAAATAGATTAATGGCTTCCCGCGTAAAGCCCGGTAATGGAGCGAAAAATTCATCCCTGCCAAAATCATAAACAAGGTGATAACATAATCGATATACCCGCTGTGAAAATAGGCGATGCTGGTGTTTTTGGTTGAGAACCCGCCGGTGGCCATGGTGCCGAAGGTATGGCAAACCGAGTCGAACCAGCCCATGCCCCCGCCCATCAACAAAAGGATTTCCAGAACAGTAAGTAAAAGATATACGCCCCATAGCAATTCAGCAGTATGCTTGATGCGTGGGGTCAGTTTATCGGGCGTAGGGCCCGGGACCTCGGCCTTAAAAAGTTGCATCCCGCCAACGCCAAGCAGGGGTAAAATCGCCAGAGAAAGTAAGATGATGCCCATCCCGCCCAGCCAATGGGTAAGCGATCGCCAGAACAAAAGACCATGTGGCAGACCCTCGATGTTGGATAGAATCGTTGCCCCGGTGGTTGTAAAGCCGGACATGGTTTCAAAAAAGGCGTCGGTATAGGAGGGGATAAATCCCGACAAAAAGAAGGGCAGGGCGCCCAGGGCGGAAAAAAGAATCCAGCCGAGAGTGACAATGACAAAACCGTCTTTTGCCCGTAGTTCCCGGCGGTAAGCACGGGTTGCAAAATAAAGTATCAGCCCGCCGGACGTTGATATGAATATGGTCGTCAAAAACGCATTTAAATCGGTCTTTTCATAAAAATAGCTGATGATGGTGGGCGGTAAAAGGGATATGGCCAGAACGATCATCAGCGCACTGAGTACATTCAGAACGGATTTTAATTGCAAAGGGGAGGTCCTGTTTTATTCAAACATTTTTTCAAGTGCATGTATGGCCGAGGGCAATGCAAACAGCACAACCTTGTCCATGGCCTGGATTTGCGTGCTGCCCACAGGGATAAAGGCCGCACCATTTCGGGAGACACCGCCAACGATCGCATTTTTTGGAAATTTGAGTTGGCTCAATTTCTTGTTTGTCACTTTTGAATTTTCACTCGTTATAAATTCGATGGCTTCCACGGGTGTGCCGGGTATGGAAGCTACGCTTGCGATTTGACCTCTGCGGATGTAGCGCAAGATACTGTTTA
Organism: uncultured Calditrichaceae bacterium; assembly: GCA_964456445.1. Lineage (GTDB taxonomy): Bacteria > Calditrichota > Calditrichia > Calditrichales > J004 > CAYWBI01. The sequence goes on along the minus strand of CAYWBI010000007.1, from coordinate 41,656 downwards.
CCGTCAGCATTTGTTTGGAAATATACGCATCTATGCCAATGGTTGGAATAATGGGTGTGTATTCTGTTTTATTGATCAGTGAAACGATTTTTGGCACCTCAAGGTGTTTGGCCATCAGGCTGGCAACCAGGTTTGTTTCATCATCGCCTGTCACGGCGATAAAGGCGTCCATATCGATTATCCCTTCCAGCGCAAGCAAATTCATGTCCAGCCCGTCACCGCGTATAACCAAAGCCTTGGTCAGTTTTTCGGCCAACTGTTCCGCAATATCTTCTCTTGATTCAATAATTTTTACATTGAAACGTTTTTCCAGGATTTTAGCGATTAAAAACCCTGTTTGTCCACCGCCCATGATCATCACGTTTTGGATTGCCCGGTTCTCTTTACCAAAAAGTTTTATCGCTTCTTCAATTTTGTTGCGGGTTACCGCGATAAAGATACGGTCATTCGGCATAAACATATCATTGCCGTCTGGGATAAGCGTGCGTTCCTTGCGCTGGATGGCAACCGTACGGAATTCCAGATCCGAAAATTGAGGGTCCAGCTCTTTTAACGGTGTACGCAATATGTTGAGATCACGGTCAAGTTGAATCCCGATCAAAACAATCTTGCCATCGGCAAATTCGATGATATGGCTGGCAGCGCTTTGTTCAAGCAAACGGATTGCTCCGTTCGCCGCCTCAGATTCCGGATGGATTAAAAGGTCAATCCCAAGTTTTTTACCGTTTATCGGAGATTGTTCATGGAGATACTCCCGGTTTTGGACACGGGCGATGGTCGTTTTTACCTTAAATGATTTGGCGGCCATGCAGGAAAGGATATTGGCTTCATCGTTATTGGAAACCGCAACCAGTAAATCCGCCTGCTCGATATGTGCTTTCTGTAAAAGCCGGTAGCTGCATCCACTGCCCAGGAAAGCCTGGGCATCAAGACCTTCCTGGGCACGGGAAAATACCTGTGGATTTTGTTCGATAATGGCCACATCGTGTTTTTCATAGGACAGCAGTTTTGCCAGGTTATAGCCAACGTTTCCTGCACCAACGATTACTATGTACACGAATACCCTTTCAGGTGCGTTTTAATAAGGATTGAACCGGTTTGAGCAATAAATATAATCGGACGGATCAATATAGGGAAATCATTCAATAGCCGCAAAGCAGGAATTCGAAATGAATGTAATTCAACTATAATAAAAAAGCCGCCTTATAAAAGGCGGCCCCATATTATTGTTTATACTTTTCTGATACAGATCGCATGAATACAAACTATTTTATCAGGGTCATTTTCATAAAGCCTCTTTCCAACCCGTCAATTTGTAAACGGACAAAATAAATGCCACTACTTCGGCCCTTGCCGTCGAAACGCGTTTTGTAAAATCCTGGTGCGAGCCTGCTTTGAACCAGTGTCTCAACCTTTCGGCCGCTCAGATCATAAACATCTAAAACAATTCGGCTTGTTTTATTAACGTGGAATTCGATATTAGTTGCAGGATTAAAAGGGTTCGGATAGTTTTGCAACAGTGCAAAATTTTCCGGGGCGTGGGCCCGGCCTTTTCTTTCTAGGGCTGTGGGGTAATTGATGACCAGCATCCGGTTCACATCCTTTGTCTCGGCGTTTTTTGCATCAACCGTCACAGAATAAAAGAATGCGGCGATATCCTGAAAACTGGTGATGTTTATTCTCCAGGTATGGGTTACTGTCGCATTGCTTGCCATATTCCCGATGGTAAAAAGGGAGTCACTGCCATCGGCAATTGTCAACCCGGTTGGAAGGTGAAGTAAAGCAGTGACCGTATCCGCCGTAACTGTTCCACTATTAAAGACCTGTACCTGAATATCGAATGTATTGAAATCCAGCGTGTCACCCGTTGCAGTGTTCACGCTTGCCGGCGCTTCGATAATTGTAACCAGCGGCGGCAGTAAATCTTTATTTGGAACGAGATTTTTAAATGCAGAGTTGTTGGATGTGTTTGATTCCAAAATTGTTTGTTCATAATCAATGGCGACATGAACGGCATGATACTCAGGATTGGCCGGTGTTTTCCATTGTGTTTGCACGTGTTCGGCTGTGCCTGGGCGGGATTGAATCGATCGTTAATAATCCACTGATCGTATTTCCACCAGCAGGATCACCATCGAAGAATTCAACCGGGATATCGTAGGCGGTTGTGTATCCATAATTATGAATCATTGCCGTCACTAAAATGGGGTCCCCCACATTTTGAGCAGAATCCGGATCGAAGATAATGTCTCTGCTGGATATGGCGAGATCTGGTAATCCGGTTGCAAAATTAAGCGGGACAAAATCTGCGCCGTAGCCACCGCCATAAGATGCAATTGCGGAAAGATTTGCTGTTCCGCTTATGTCATAAACTGTCTTGCTCGAGGTGAAGTTATAATGTTCTCCTTTTGCAAGAACGGCCTGATAGATTGTATCTCCCGTCACTGTATTTTTGACCAGTATATGGTTGTTATCTTCAAATGAAAATAAATCATAGTTCCCCGGCGTCACAGGTGTGATAAAATGTGTCCCGATACCCTGACCGCTTTCATCAATCTGGCGGGTAAGATAATAATAATTTCCACTCCATCCTGCATAAGGTGTGTTGCTTACTGTAACCGGTTTATTGGTCATAACCTGAAAATAAGTTTCGCCTGAAATGGTTGGTGAGGCCACTTCAGCATATTGGAGCATACCACTCTGGATTGTATCACCGGTTACCGTGTTCAGAATCAGATATTCCGTTGAATCATTATAAGCTGTTACAACAATCCCATTCAGCCAGCTCCCAATATAGCCTGAAAAACCATAGAAATTTATTCCAGCAAATGTACCATTATCAGCAGGAATAAAATATCCCTGATCCGCATAGCTTAGAGCCGAAACAAGGTTGTTCGCGGTAACTTTTAAGAACTTTCCCTGTACATTGTTAAGGGATACATGTTCGCCTTTGTTAAGGATTCCGGCGGCTATGGTTGTTGAGTCGGTTAGGTTCTTAATTGTATATTCGGTACCATCTGAATAGGCAAAAACAATAAAAAGTTCACTCCCACTCCAGTATTTTGGCATAAAGGTTTCAAGATGGGTTGAAAGTGGTTTACCTGCCTGGTCAACTGCAAAAAACCCCATAATATTATTTGTAACCGGATCACCAACCAAAAGTGTGAATGATTGATTACCGGTAACACGATAGATACCTTGTCCGCTGACAGGACTAAAAGAATGATACTCATCACTGTTTAGGGAAATGCTGTCAATTTTTGTACCGGATTGATCATATAAATTGAAGCGTGAATTGTCAAAATAGCTAAAAACAACCAAATCGCTAAAGGTATAAGTCGTTGTGGAAAAGACAAAACCACTATCATTCGTGGTTGTAACATTTGATGAAGTGATATTTGAATATTGCAGGTCAATATGAGAATCCGGTAACCGAAATCCCGCGCCCGGCATCTGTTGTGCGAAGCCGATGCCTAGATAAAGGATGGCAAAAAGAAGTATGTTTTTCATGATGATCCTCCTTGATTATAAATAATGTTATTCATTCCTTATTAAAATAAAAGCTATGAACTAAATCTAGCATATACTAATTCAGGTACTGTTGATGCGGGTTATCTCACAAATTTTTGATTTTTTACGTAAAAACCTTTTATTTACAACCTTTTTTATATTTTCTGTGATTTGGAAGCATTCAAAAAATGATTATCTTTAACTTTTTCCCATATCTAATAATTCTAAACGTCCATTACTTATAAAATAGTATAAATCTAATGCCGATTATGTACGGTCGGTTTGTTTACCTATTGACATGAGGATTCTATGTTTATTTAAATTAAATATGGTTCAGCTTTAACATTAATAGATTAACATCAGACCTTCGGGTTCTATAATTTAAAATTGCTTATCCGTCAATAAGGAAATCCCATATTGAAAAGTGGTCATCTAATATCCAAAAAATATCAAAGATTAAATCTAATTTTTTCGATAAGTTCAACTTTGCTGTCTCTCACGGCCCTGATGGCTTTTGTTCTTTTGGGATTCTCTGAAATGTTGCGGGACTTGGTTTCAACAATTGTGGGCAGCCCATATGTACAACTTCTTTTTTTCGTTGCAGTTGCCGGTACCTGTTTTGTTATCTTGCTATTTCCGATAACTTATCTCAACGGTTTTTGGCTGGAACACCGATTTAATTTATCAAACCAGAATTTTGTTCAATGGTTATGGGAAGAAAGCAAAGCCATGATGGTTGCATCGGTTATTACTCTACCTTTATTGGAAGTTTTTTATTTTTTCCTGATTGAATACCCGGAAACATGGTGGCTGTGGTTTGGTTCGATAATGTTTGTTTTTTCAATTGTGCTTGGAAAGTTGGCCCCTCAATTAATTTTCCCACTTTTTTATAAGTTTGAAAAACTGGATGATCCGCAATTGATGGTTAGGATGCAACGATTAGCGGATGAAGGAAATTTCGATCTTGATGGTGTGTACCGTTTTGATATAAGCAAAACAACAAAAAAAGCCAATGCCGCATTTACCGGATTTGGGAAAAGTAAAAGAATTATAATAGGCGACACCTTGCTGGAAAATTTTTCAGCAGATGAAATTGAAACCGTTTTTGCTCATGAAGTCGGCCACTATGTTCATAAACATATTTTAACCGGAACGGTCATTGGCACGGTGGTTACCTTTGGCAGTCTATTTCTTGCGGCATCAATTTATGTCAAAAGTATTACCTACTTTAACTTTAATGGCGTTGCCGATTTGGCTGCGCTACCGCTGCTGGTAATTATCCTGTCATTTATTTCGGTTCTTTTCGCACCAATAAATAATGTAATCAGCAGACGGAATGAGTATCAGGCTGACCGATATGCATTGGAACATAGCACAAAGCCCTGGCTTTTTGTGGTAGCCTTGAAGAAACTGGGACAGTTTAATCTAAGCGATCCTGAGCCGGGGGGATGGTTGAATTTCTTTTTCATAGTCATCCATCTGTAAAGAAAAGAGTAAATTTTGCCGATAGCGTATTGGCCCAAACAGCTCAGAACGAACAAACATCTACTTCACGGGTAGAATAGATATTAAATAAAATATCTCCTTAATTAATAAAAGTGGACGCAAAAGTTGTCTTTATTCAAAAGCATCATATCCATTGTCAGTAAATCATTGCTGACACTTCTTATCGGCATTGGCCTGGCAATTGGCATTGTAATTATGCTGTATTGGCAAACCAATGCCGTCAGCATGGCTGTTGAAAAACGCCTGAATGAAAAACTGAACCCGGATATTGAAATTCAATACAAATCTATTAGCGGTAGTCTGTTTCACACTGTAAATATTTCACAGCTTGATATCACGATCAAGGATAAATTCAAGATTGGTCTAAGTGGGGCACATCTTGTATATGATGTTTGGCCACTAATTCATAAACAAATCCGTATTTCTGAAATTCGGCTGGATTCAGTTGTTGTGGATCAACTTGGTATGGAAGTTAATAAAACAAAATCAACCTTTAATCTGGATTCACTGCTGGCCCGCCTGCAAAAAGGCCGGTTTGTCGATAAAATCCTTGACCGTTTACCGGATATTAAGATTGATGCGCTTGAAGTCCTTATGAAAACAGTCCGTCTGGTTGGGACAGACAGGGAATTTGAAAATATTCTTATCCGTTTTAATCTGAGGGGCACTAAAGACAGACTGAATATAAACGTAGAACATCTTGCGGCGGACTGGCCTGCACGGCAATTATCCGTGCGTGATTTCGGTTTTCATTTGATTGCCGAGCGCGGTCACCTGGTTTTAAATAAATTTAAATTATATACCGCTAATTCCCATCTGGAGCTAACCGCGGATGTAGAGCTGGGGCAAGTTCCGCGTTTTATTGTTACTTTCGATGATTTCCTTTTCAATGGGCTGGACCTTGCAACTTTTAGCGCGGATTCAATCCTGACAAAAAGTTTATTACATGGCGAGACGGTTATAATAGGAGAACCTCTGGATTTTAATATAGAATCCCATTTTTCTGGAACAGCCGGTGCCAGACGCCTGGAAAATTTAACGTTAAAGGCCGGTTACGATCATGGTCTGATAAAAGTCGATACCCTATCTGTCAACAGTACGGCGGGGAAGCTTTCACTTAGTGGACTTGTCCGTAATTTGCGTCAGGCCAGCGGTTCGATACGAATTGAAAAATTCGATATTCATCAATTTATGCCATCATTGGCCCGGTCGGAAATAAACGGCACGCTGAGTTTTTCCATACCGGAGATATCCGTGCGTAAGCCCAGGGTACACAGTGTTCTTGTTGCCCATTCCTGCAGCTATGATGTGTTTTCAATGGATTCACTACGTATTGAGTTGGATAGCAAGGATGGCGCTTTATATCTTGCCCAACCATCTTTTGTTCGTCTTACGGATCAGGCAGAGTTCAGTATCTATGGCCGACTTTCGGCAAAAAGAGAATTAGATGTGCGCATTACAGCGCTTAATGGTCAGTTGGATAAATTAGGAAAATCGGTCGGGATTGATTCGTTGGAAGGAAGTTTTTATACAAATTTCCGTGCATTTGGAAAACTATCCGATCCCGATATTTCCGGCGAATTAGTTACCAGGAATTTTAAATATGGCGCGGTGACCCTTGACAGCCTCTCTCTGGATTTCTTTTTTAATAACTTATTAAGCAAACCCTCCGGTGGTGGACGTTTTAATATAAACAATGGAAATGTGTATGATACGCCGGTTAATGATGTATATATTTATGCCATCTTTGAAGGGGGCATTATTTCCATCCCCGAAGCCCAGATATATAGCGGTCCAAATTTTGTGCAAACATCATTGGATATTATTTCAAAACCGGACAGCATGGCCATTAATATAAATGAACTAAAGATGGCTTATCAGGATTATGTGCTGAGTAATAAAACGGATATTCACTTTGTTCAAAAATCGGAGATGCTTTCTCTAAAGGGCTTTAATCTTTATGGGCCACAAAACACAGTACTTCTTGCCTCGGGCAGCTATAACCTTTATAATACCGCGGGTAGTTTGGACCTGGGTTTAAATCATATAGCCCTAGAGCCATTTCAACGCTTTCTCGATCCGCAATCTGTTACCAGTGGGGTCGTCTCAGGTAAGGTGAAACTTTCTCTGCGTGATTCAATCCCGGATGCACAAATTAAATTATCCGGCACCGACCTGGTATTTGTTGACGCGCCCCTGGGGATGATGGATGCGGATATCAGTTTTCACAAAGACAGTTTGTCTATCAACCGTTTTACTTCCCGTTATCAAAATGCGCTTATTTCTGCAAAGGGGGATTTGAACCTGGCCCTCACAAAAAATTTAGGCCAGATATATGAACTCATTCGTCAGACCCGTACAAATTTAGACCTGAACTGGAGCAACATCGATTTATCGAATTATAACAAACTGTTGCGGATAAAAAAGCCGCTTAAAGGCCGGATTGGCGGCTATCTTTCGATCAGTGGCGACCTGGGCGAGCCTTTGATGAAACAATCCCTGCGTATGAGGAATTTCACCTATCAAAACTTTAAAATTGATTCGCTTGTCATGTTTGGGCAATATAATAGCGGTTATATGATTTTGGACAGTTTAAGCGCCGATATAAACGGCACCTCATTTAACGCTCGCGGTTGGCAGCAAATAGATTTAGGGGTGGACGCCCGTGACAGTTCATTAGCGGATAACCCCCTTGATTTTTATATAAACAGTAAGGATGATCAGCTTGCGTTTTTGGGTTTGCTAAACCCGCAGATCGAATCGATAAGCGGCCCGTATGAACTTGCGTTGGAAATTACTGGCACTCCTGGTAAACCGGCCATTGCCAGCGGATATATCCATCTTGACGACGGCACCATCTTGCTCTCGCGGGTTAAGGACCCAATAAAAAATGTGACCCTGAATGCGGACATAGAAGACAACATTATGACCATCCATAAGTTCCATGGAAAATCGGAAAAGAAAAAAGATTTCCTGGAAAAAAGTTATAGTTATCTTTCCTTTTTGTGGAGTTGGATGCTTCCCGGCGAAAAAGAAAAAGGAATTATGGATATCAGCGGAACCATTGGCCTGGCTGATCTAAACCGGCCCAAATTGAACCTGAATATAAAAACCCGAAAATTTTATGTGGATTATTTTGTTGAAAATGCCAGGTTATTGTTAAATACCGATAACTTATCTATCAAGGGGCAGGACACCCTCTACATCAGTGGCATCCTGGGCATACCCGGCGGGGAGTTTATTGTCGATTTGACCCAAATGGCCAAGAATGCCAATTTGAACAAACCTTCGTCCAAGGCAGGGCCGCCGTTTACAGACGTTAATCTGCAAATCGATGTACCTGGGAATTTTGTCGTCCGTAATGCAGGTTTTGATCTGAGTAATAATTTTAGGATTGCCATGGGCGGCAACCTAAGGGCCATAATCGAAGCAGGCAGCAACCGCATGTTATTGACTGGTGTTCTGGAAACAAAGTCCGGGAAATTTTCCACTCTAAACCAAAGTTTTAATGTGGTTTCAGGAACCATCGATTTTACAAATCCTCTGCGTATAAACCCGGATTTGAATATACTGACCGAACGTAAGAGTGACGGAAAGATTTTTGAACTGACCATCATGGGGAACCTTGACCATATACGCCAGGATATTCGGGTAATTGATCAGAAAAGCGGTGAAGAACTGGCTTTGTCCGAGCAGGAAAAACTGACCTTGCTTTCCCTTGGAGCGGACCTTTCCACTATGGGGAACAATACCGGCAGCGCCGTACGCGGGGTTGGCGAAGACGTCGCGACCAATTCTTTGCTTACCGCAGCGGAGCGCGGGGTAGAAAACGTAACAGGTCTGGATAAGGTGGAAATTAGCTCGAGTGACAAACTTCTTGATTTGGAAAAATTAAAGCTGAACAACGGTCTGGCACAGGCATCGATTTCCTTTGGCAAATATTTAACAAGTGATTTATATGTTGAATACAGAACAAACTTTGGCAGCAATGTCCCAACTCCGAAACTAAGTTGGGATGCAGGGAACCGCATAGGGCTGGAGTATCGAATCAATCATTTTTGGAGCTTAAAAAGTTATTATGAAAAAACGGTTCCGCTGGGTAACAATAAGGTGCAACTGGGGCTTTCATGGAAATATTCGTTTTAATTTAATGCATGCATATACATCCGTTTTAATATCGCTCAATGCTATGGTGTAAGCGGAAATAAAAAGATTATAATGAAAAAATATTTATTCATATTTTTGGTGTTCGTTAGCGTTTTGCCTCATCTAAAGGCTGAAACGGTGATCGATAAAATTAGCTTTGTCAATAATTCAAATTATTCCGAAAAGCAACTTAAGGAAGTTATCCGACTGACGGAAGATGAACCTTTTGAGTTGCGTTTTACAAAATTAGACCGGATACTTTTAAGTAATTTTTTCCGTAAGCAGGGCTATCTCACGGTAAGCATTGACGATAGTCTTTCATATTCACAACAAAGATCACATGTGGAAATCCGTTATATTATTAATAGCGGGCCCCGCTATTTCTATGCCGGAACCCGTTTTTCCGGCGTAAAAGAAATGCCGATGGATAAAATTGATGAACTGTTTGAAGATTTTTCGCCCGGCGCGCCTTTTGATGAAAGCCGTATAAACGCTGCCCGAAAGAAAATCGAAAATCTATATTATGATTCCGGTAAGCCCTTTGTCCAGATAAAATTAAATTATGATTTTGAGCAGGACACACTGGTGTATGCAAACTTTGTCATCAAAGAAAATCAAACAATTTATATTCGGAATATTACCTACAGTGGTTTAAAGGAAGTCCAAAAGTTTATCGTTCGTCGCGAACTGGAAATAAAACCAGGTAGTCGCTATAGTCGTAAAAAACTCGATCTGTCCCAGCAAAACCTGTATGGCACCGGATTGTTCCGCTATGTCCGTATCGAAATAAACCCTGTTAAAGGCGATGCGGATAAGGCCGATCTGAATATCCTGATACAGGAAAAGGAAGCCCGCTGGATAGAGTTTTATGTGGGCGTGGCCCATGAACAGGATTTATCATACGGGAGTAAGCTGGAATTTACCATGGAAGGCGGGCATCGGAATTTGTTTGGCACCGCCCGGGCAGTAAGTCTGCAGATAACGCCTGCATTCTTATATGAAAGTTCCTCCGGTAAAATACTAAATGCCGAGAACCTGATTGCTTTTAAATTTGTGGAACCATGGATCGGATTTACCCGTACACCCGGCACGTTCCAAATTTCTTACCGTTTATCCCGATTGCCAAGTATCGCGGACTTTAACTTGCTGCGTGCCTCGTTTGGCCTGCATCATAAGTTCCCCGAGAACTATGAAATAAATGCGACGCTTAGTGCAAAATTATTAGAGAATTTAAGTAATCAAATCATAGATCCGACCCTTGTTGTAGATTTTCCCCAGGGGCAGGATAAAATTTATGCATTGTCTTTTTATGGAAAACGAGATACGCGGCAAAACCTGTTTACGCCAAAGGATGGAGCGCTTTCGGATCTGAGCGTTAGTATTTCCCGGACCCGCGGCGCTCTTACAACCGGTGAAGCAAATAATAACAGTTTTGTAACCCTTATAAGCAGTTGGCAGCGTTATCAGCCTGTGCCGCTAAAATTATTCGGTCATCATTTCGATATTACATTGGCATCAAGGGTCAAGACAGGAGCCATACTCGAACTTGGGCAAGCCAAGAACATTCCGGTTACGGAGCTTTTTTATGCCGGTGGGGCCAGCACCGTTCGCGGATATCAGGAACAGTTGTTAGGGCCTGCTGCCTTGCTCGACAGTAAAGGGCATATCTCTCTTGCGGCCGGTGGAAAGCTACTTTATCTAAGTAATATAGAAATGCGCATACCCTTATTTTGGCTTTTGGTTGGCGAGGTGTTTGTGGATGGGGGCAACGTTTGGCGTGAAGTCGGGGATTTCAAAATCAGCGATATTCGTATATCCGCCGGTGCGGGTCTGGCTTTGATCACACCTTTGGGCCCGGTCCGCCTGGATTATGGCTATAAGTTATTACGCCGTCCCATCGATCCCGGACCTGATGCTTTCCATCTCGGAATTTATTTTGCCTTTTAAATTTTCCTCAGCACCGGGGTAATATAAACGTGCATGATTCTTAAAACTCGCTTTTCACTTATCTGCGATTTTTATAGTGAATGGCACCTTTAGTTTTGCCCAGCGGAGATAGGCCGTTGCAGATGTACCGGCTAAATTTTCATATTCGTACATCAACCACTCGTGATGAGGCGCCGCGATAGGTGTTACGCTTACACGCAATGCATCATTATCCGGGTTATAGGAAAAACTGCCCCATGAAGAATTGTTGCGGCTAAATATGATAACCCAGTTTTTTTCCGATGGTATCATAAACAGGCCATATTTACCCGCAGCTAATTTTTTACCCTCGATTAGGATATCATTATTGCATTCGAAAGTCGTGTTTTCATTGGCGCCTGCCCGCCAGGGATAAGGTTTGCCTTTTGTACGCTTTGTCCCGGGGGACATGCCATAAGGAACAAGTTCTCCCCATATTTTTCTGCCCTTGACGGCGGGCCTGCTATATACAATTGTAATATCTGTGTCAACACCCAGACGCTGCGTTACGCTGGCCTTAAGGCTTTTGTGTATCTTAGGTTTTTGAGCCATCCCTGCCGATACGCTCCCAAAAAGCGGGTCGGTTGTACCGGTTCAAAACTACCGAAATGGTATTTTGGAGCGAATCGACTGCGTCGATTCAAAATGATCGAAACGGTAGAATGAAGCGGATTTGTAAAAAAATTAAGTAACACCAATTTTCGCATACGTATAAATTTTTGGTACAAGGATAAAGCATCGATACAGTCGATGCGCTCCAAATATTCCACTTTCTGCTTTCAAAGTTTGCCGAAAAGTTGCTAATGTGTTGACTGTTTTTCCATACTTAGTCATCACTTTTTTCTATTCATCTAATACAAACGTTTTTTTCGCGCCTTCGCGTCCTTGCGGTAAATACATTTCCCCGTGACAGAAAAGATTTCCCGCCCCGGATTGTGCCAGCGGTTACTTTTTGGCTTGGCGGTTCGAAATAACCGGTTGCATAACCGACAAAGGCGCCCCCAACGGGGGCTAATGATAAAGCGAAGGGCGAAGCCCTGGTCAACATGAAATTCCAAAAACATTACGCCCTGAAAGGGCAATATAAACAGACACAGCCTATCGTCCGTACCTATCTGCTTTAGGGCCAATAACACGGTCCTTTGGCTTCCATAAGAAAAATGGTCTTATAGACAGTTTATATACCGGTTCACTAAAATATTATAAGATACGGTAAAAATCATTTGATGGATGTTAAGAGCGCTGTTCTTAATCCGGCGCCCTGTGTTGACTTTGAACCTTTGCCAAGCTTGCAAACCCTTTCACGCCTGAGACACGGAAGAACAGGGTAAAATACTTGCCGTTGGCTAAGGGGAAGCACCTTGTCATCCGCTGGAAATTTTATATTTTTCAACTCCGAGCTTAAATAAATGTGCATTTTCTGCCACATTAAACGCATACACTTTTTTCCCGCCGGTTAGGCAATCTTTTATCAGGGTTAACAAATTTCCGTTTGGCATGGCATAAGCCACAAATACTTCATCTGCCAAATTACACATAAACTGATTTCTCTTTTTAGCAGTTTTAGCCGTAATCCGTTTTGTCGATGCATCAAACGGTGTAACAATTAAGAGACGATTTTCTGAAAGTGCAATTTGGATATCATTCGTATAACGTTTCATCAGTCCGCGGGCTAAAGCAAGAATAAGCGGTTGATTTCCTTTAAGTAAAAAATGAAATACATCCTGCTCTATTTTTGAATGGAAACCGGAGACAACACACTTTTCCCTATCTCTTTGTGCCAATGCCCAATCATAGGACTTTAAAACGATCTGTGCCGGACATTTTCGGGAACAAAGAAACGCAATTTTATGTTCTGTTGAAAAATTCAGATTCCCGGAATACTTAAAAGGTCTTGTCATGATTTTAAAGTTTTGCTTGTATTTTGATAAAAATACATTACCTTACTCACAGGTTTTAAAAAGGACTGGGGTGTCCCCGGTCGAGCACAAAGTCCGATGAAAATCGGACTTTTGCTTTTTTAGGGAAAAATTTTCAAACCGTATCTTTTGCCCGCCTGTTTATAAAACTTATTGGACAATACTTCAAAAGCTGGATTTGCCCGTGCCGAATCAATGACATAGCGGGAAATTGGATAAGCGGCCAAGTCTGATAGTTGCAACCCATTAATATTTTCATTTTTAGCCTTAAATGAAATTGATATACCATAAGCATTTAAACGCCCTGGTTCAACATAACCCGTACCTCTTGATAAAAGTTTCTGAAAGTGACGCGCTAATTTTTTATCCTCTGTCTGGCCACGTTTTTCAATAATGATATCTAATTCTTTGTTTTGACTTTTTATACAGTCTAACCAAAATCCAGCACGCTCAATAATAAATGATAATGAAATTTCATATACATCATCATTCAACCTTCCATAACTTTTGATATAACGTTCTTTGTGAATTGCCGAAGCAATAATGTTATAATCCGATTTTAAAATCAAATCGTTGATATCAGCATAAAAATTTCGTTTGATATCCATATCGAATAGAATTTGAAATTCTTTTTCGCATTTACGAATATCCCTGGAATGAAAGATTACGTTTTTAGTCTGCCAATATTTTTGCTTGATTGCATTCATTTGACGCATAATTTCGTCGTAGGCATCACTGGGACAAATGATACCACATAATACAAAAACAGGAAAAGAGTGATCGATTTCCCCCAAGCCATGATCACCGGATTCATCGAGAAATAAATAGTATTTCATATTAAATGTTTTAATTCTCTACATCTGTCTGCTCATAATCATCATATATTTTTGTTGCTGTCAATCCCTGGTCTGCATCCTGCGTAATAATACGCTTATTTAATTCCCTACTAACAAGTTTAGCTCTTTGGTCAAAAAATTTATCATAATCATTTTCCCAGATACCGAACCTGTCCAAACCACGGATGCAGTGTGTTTTCATTGTTTCTTCGATATCCGGATTCTGTTTTAAGAATTTAGCCATGTACTGAGCAGGCGCTTTAGCTTTAATTTCGCGCTTATTTAAGAAATCATCGACTATCGTAATATTTAGTACATGATTAATGTGAAAATCCGGTTCATTATTTTTCCTGAGATACGCCTTAGGGAAAAAATGATGGTAGTTTTTACTATTGGCCTGTTTCAAATACTGGTTACCAATATTTACAATTGAATTATCATTAAATGATTTTGGCTGATGATAAGTATAGATGCATAGAATGGCCTTTATAAAGCTTCGGCCTGCACTAAACCAGCCGTTATCTTTGATGTATTGGGCCGAATTATCAATTGCCCAGTCGTACTTAGGTTGCTTATCTTTTAGAATCAAATCAATACGTTCAACGTCTTGTGCTAATTTATTTTCCACGCCGGATGAAAAACGAACACCAATAGCGCAGCGCCAAAAATAATCCTGCAAGTATTTTTGCTTGAGCCCGGTAGGTTTGTCCTTGTGCTTAAAGAAAAAATAAGCAAAAGGCACAATTAAGGCATTATACGGTAAAAGTTGTGAAACCGGAATGCGGTAATGATTTTTAAAATATTCGAGCGTTCGGAATATGGCGTCCTTCGCCTCCGGCCAGATGTTAATAAATTTTTTCTTATCCAGTTTTAAAATTTGCCGGCGTGTACATTCCTTCTTTAATAAAATGGCGACAACCTGTAAAACCGTTGCACTGGCAATGGTATCAAATTCAATGGGACGCAATTCCTCAATCATTTTATCAAACTCATCGGCCAAATCAAATTTAAGTTCGTGGTCATAGGTTTTAGCTACCATTATTTCAAATAAAGTCAGCGCTTTACCGCCCACATTCAAACGGGTAAACACTTCCGTTGCCACATCAATCGGGGCTTCCTTAATTTGTACAACAGGAAAATTATATCCTTTTATTCTGGTTTTATACATATCTATCTTCTCTAAATACTTTTCCGGAAACGAGGATAGATATTTAATACCACCATAAATTAAATCCGATACTTTTAAATAATGCAGGTCTTCCGCATCTCCATTGATTTCAGTAGTAACGATTTCTTCTTCGATCGTTGCATCCAGGTTGATATACATTTCGGCAAAATCTTCATCTTTAGCATCGGCCCGTTGGATATTTAAACTTTTGAAGCTGGCAAACATACTGGTTAAACGCTGCTGGCCATCCAGAACATAATCCACATATTCCCCGTCTTTAGGGACCGGCAGGCTAATGTTGCCGATGTTGCGGATGGAACGCAACGATTCTTTGGTACGCCAAAAGATAAAAGTGCCAATGGGATATCCTTTAACAATGCTGTCCAACAACCTGGCGGAATTTTTTTTACTCCACACAAACTGGCGCTGGAACTGGGGAATTTTTATTTGCCCGTTTTCGATACTGGTCATTAAAGAGGTAAAAGATTGAAAAGAAGGTTCCGGTTGATACATAGTTTAGTCTCCATTATAAAGCGCATTGCCCATGCGGTATTTGATGTCGTAATTGATGATGAAATCCAGCTCTTCTTCAGTAAAACCGAAGTGTTTTGATAATTCCTTATCAATATTATCTATAATTGATTTTGAAATTCTTGGATAAAATTCCTCATAGTCTATCTCACCAGTCTTTTTTGAAATTTTATGTTTTAATAGTTTATTCTCTTTATAATCAGTCATTAGATTTTGCGTGAGTGTTAAAAGTTTTGACTTATTTTCAACAGAAATATTGTCGTAATTAATTGGAAATTGATTCAAATCGAATGGATTTAGATCTCTACCATTTGTTGTGATCATAAAATACCAATAAAACAGACTACTGCTTAAAAATGAAATTACAATGTCTCTTTTATCCTGACTATTGAAATATAAATAGTTCTCTCTACTTGATACAGATTCCGAACCATTTAGAATAAAACGTGGTTGAAAGTTTGAAAAAATTTTCCAATATCTTCCACCGCCAATTCGATAGAAAATTTTATTATTATTTGACGAACCACTCAAGATTGATCCGAGTGTTGAACACCCAGAAAAGAATTTACTAATAATTTTAGATTCGACAGAATTCTCAATTTTAGGTAATAAATAATCACGAATTTGGAACTCAGATATATTATAATTTGTCAATTGAAATAGATATTGGCGAATATCAGAATGCCATTTACGGAATCCTGTAATAAATTTTTTGGTATTTGTTTTTACATCGTTCAATAAAATAGAAATGGTTAAGAGCACTTCAGCACCTTGGAAAAGCTTTGAAGGTCTTTCTGCATAGCAGCTTTGCCACGAATACGAATTCTGAGAAATAATATCGAGAATTGGTTTCATTCTTTTTGTACAAACAATACTTATAGGTACAATTAAGCCAAGACGACCATAGATTTTACAAAGTGATGAAGACTGTTCAAATACAAAAGCATAGAGATTATTACAACTCAGGGTTTTAAAACTATTCAATATTGAATAAGACTTCTTAATCTTACTATATTCAACATATGGCGGATTGCCAATGATTACATCAAAGCCACCACGGTCATGAACAATGTCGTAAAACTCGGCAAACCAGTGGAACGGTTGGTGTGATTTTTTCCAGGCGGCAAATTGCACCGGTTTGTTTTTAGCGTCAACGCCGTACAAATGGGCCTGGTATATATCTAGTTCATCATTCAGTTTCTTTAGTTTTTCCGTCAGGGTTTTCTTGGCATCTTTTAACGAAGCATCATTTTCAACACTGGCAATACGGAATGCGCGGTAGGCCATTTTTACATATTCTGCTTGTTCTTTAATTTTGTCAAGAAAATGTTCATCAAATTGCTTAATCATTTCAGGAATAGCATTTCCCACATCATCCAGTTTGGCGAAGCCCACAAGAGTATTTCCGGCGCGCAGGTTAAAATCCAAATCGGGTAGCGGTTCCAGACCCAGGTTCTCCTTGCTGTAATCCACATCCACGCTGGCAGTCAGTTTTAAAAACAAACGCAGCTTGGCAATCTCCACCGCTTCGTGCATAATATCCACGCCGTACAGATTGTTCATAATGATTGATTTAAAAATATAATACTGTCGGCTGGGATGGACATTGATTTCAGATAAAATTTTACGGAACTGCCCAAATTTTTTACCGTCTTTCTGATCGTCTTCGGTTACAAATTGCTGCATGCGCTCCAGGCAGCCTTCATACAAAGGTTCTAAAATGTTGAGCGCGGCAAACAAGAACGCGCCCGAACCGCAGGTGGGGTCCAAAATAGAAATTTTGTTCAGGGCTTTATAAAAAGCATTGGTAAAATCAGAACCCTCGTATTCCTGAACCGCATCCTGGGCAAACTGACGGATATCCAGGTTGTAGGTGATAAAATCGTTTATTTCTGTAATTTCACAATTTTCAATTTTTTTGCGTAATTCCCAATAGCGTTTACGGCGCTCAATCAGCTCACGGAAAATCTCGGTAGGCAGGGCAATGTTCTTCGGGGCTTTGGTATTCCAGTCTTTACGTCTTTCCAAAAGATTCGGCTCATTTGTATTCACACCTATGGCAATATTTTCGGGAAGGCCGGTACATACTTTTTCATTTAATGTAAGACTGCTGTAATTATCAGGCAGACCTTCGTAAACACCGTGACGTACAGCGGGATAAATATAACGATCGGGATTGTCCCGCAAAAGCTTCCACAAACTGCTGTCTTTATGAAAGGCATTGGCCACTTTTTTCTTAACGACATCAAACAGGGAAGGAATAATGGTATTTTTGCCAATATACTCGGTGATGTCCTCTTTTGTATAATAAGCGCCCATGGAAGCGCGGTCATTTATATATTTTTCAAATATATACCCAATCACATCCGGGTTAATGTCCCGGCCAGTGGCCGAACCGCGTGTATCCAAATGCCATTCATACTGATCAAAAAAATCAAACACCCGTTCAAAGGCAGTGTCATTTATTTTAATATCCGCGTAGGTTTTTTCGAGTTCATGCTCATCGAATAAGCCGCCATTTAGATAAGGTATGCGGCCTATTTGGGCTTCAAGTCCGGAGCTGTGACTTGGTGAGCCCAGGCCACGATGAAAAAGGACAAGCAGAAAATCTTTGTAAAAAGAATAAAAATTATCCGGTCCACTCTGTTTTTGAACCGCATGTAATTTAAACGCAGATAATTTTTGTTTTCATCTAAAAAACCTTTTTTCTGGATGAAATAGATGAACATTAAGCGGTTGAGCATTAGTGAGGCATACCAGTCGCGGTCAACGTTTTTTTCTATACCTTCTATAAATTCCAGGAATGCAGTATGCTCTTTTTTAAAGCGCTCGTAAAATTTTTTGGTCACCTTCTCCGCGTTGACATTAAAACTTTCGGTCACACGCTGTTTCACATCAACCAATCCAATATGCTCTTCTTCATCCAGGGTAAAAATGAGACCGCGCAGTTTTTGAAAAAGTAGTTCCGGCGTTTGATGTGTATAATATTCAATTTCCCTAATAACAATAGGTTTATTCACTTCACGGATGCTTAATTGCCAAATCTGACGCTCACGTTGAGCATCCGTAAATATCAAAAGGTGTTCAAAATAATGTTTGGTGATTTCACGGTCTATTTTTTTTCTTCCGGCAGCATTGGGGATTTTGCCGCCATTTTGAGGGCTGCACTGAAGTATAAGAAAATCCCTCTTCTCAGCGACGGCTTGCAATGCAAAGATTTGTTTATCTACTGAAACGAGTTCATCCTTGCGGGCAGTATCCCAACCCAACTCATTAAACAAATCCTTAAATTCAAAATTTTTGATCCGATTCTCAAAGTCTTTTCTTTCTACGAACATATTACTTGTCTTCCCTACTTAGGCCCAGTGAACAGATAATCTGCGGTTCCTTATGTTTTTCTACTTCATCTGAAATACTGCTTAGTTTTTCTTCATCTCGTAGCGTAACTACGAGAGTTGCCAGGTCTTCATCATTAATCCCTGCTTTTAATTGGCGGTTTAGTGTTTCCCTGGCATATTCTTTTAAAGGATATTTATAAATATCATCAATTGTTCTTTTCAGTTGCTCATTTACAAAAAGCGTATATTCATATTCTTCATAATATCTTGTTAAACGCATATAAGTGCGATAACGGGCGCTGGATTTTTTACCCAACTGTCCGCCAATTTTACTTTCAATTTCTTTGATATAATTAATAGCCTCGCCAACCAGGTTATGATGATTCTCAATTTTATATTCAGGTTTGGTTTCCTGAGTGCATCTGGCAGCTTTTAAAATCGTGAATTGCGACTGTGTGATTAAGTTGCCATGTTCATCCACCCAGGCCAAAACATCATTATCATCTGAAGTTCGCGAATAAACGATAACACCTTGCTGGAAATCAGCTAAATCATTTGTCTTTTTTGTCGCGTAGATGACATTGGCAAGATCGGGAACTATTTTTTTTAACTTTGGGTTTTCATCCGTAGCATTTTTCCAAATCTGAAAAGCAAATGACGCTAAATCAATTTCATTATCTTCATCATCGTCAAGTATGCCCGACTTTTCATTATAAAGATCCTGAATATTAACCGGATCGCCTTCAAAGAAAGTCTCATCGGAACCAACTACTTCAGCATTTTCCTTGATACGCCGTGTTAAGCGGCCTCTTAACTTAATGATTTGTTCGATACCATCTTCCGGTAAGAATGAATAGCAGAGAACTTCATCTGCTTTTTGCCCGATTCTGTCCACACGACCTGCCCGTTGAATAAGCCGGATAATTGCCCAGGGTAAATCGTAATTTACAATGATGTGTGCATCCTGTAGGTTCTGTCCCTCGCTAAGGACATCGGTGGTAATAATGATCCTCAATTCTTTGTCCGTACCGACTATTCCCTTTTTATCATTACTAACAGGACTAAATCTATAGGCAGAGCTCGTAGGATTTTCAGTTTTTCCCGTTACACACTCAATGTGCTTTAATCCGCGTTTTTTAAATTCGTCAGTTAAATAATTTGCAGTGTCCGCATATTGGGTAAAGATTAAAATTTTCTCAGATTTATGTTTTTGGTTGCATAATTCATAAAGTGCATTTAATTGTCTGTCTTCCTTGGTATTCCAATCTTTTCCGATTTCTAAAACTTTTAACAATTCTTTACTATCGCTTAATAATTCAGATGAGAGTATTTTTTTAAACAAACCGCTTCTTATCCAGTCAAACCGATTGGCGTACTTTTTTTCATAAGTATTATAAATTTCTTGTGCTTTGGTGAAATATTTGTCTTCAACCAGTCTAAAACCAAACTCAGTGTCATTGGAGTCTGGATCTTCATCATCTAAAAAAACTTCAAGTGCGCTAGTTTCCTGAGCTCCTATTGGTAATGGCAAGTCGCTTTCAATCGCATAAATAAAGATGTAATTTCTTAAAATATGTCTGGCCACAGATATAAGAAAAGAATAACCACTGCTTTCTAACCTTTTAAATAAGTTTGTCCTGCTAAAGCCCATAAGGCGTTTACCGGCGCGTGATAGATTTTCTATTATAGTTTTTTCTTTGGGTGTAGGCATCAAACTTGATTGTTGGTTTATATAATTGCCTAAACCATAGCGGGGAAGATTCAGGCCATTTAAAATTTCCACATTCGTTAAGGAATAGAGCTGGGCATATTGGTCTTTTGGATCATTAGGATCAAAAGTGTATTCTACTTTCTTAGGCGTTCGTTCTGGAAAATAAAAGGGTTGACCATCTGAAAATCGTAAGAATTTTCTCCCATTCACCGGATCGGTTTCTGCATAATTGTCTTTGATAAAACTGCGCGTCCTTCTAACCAGATATAGGCGCATTAATTCCCGCCAATCATCGGGCAAAACACTTTTTTCAAATGCGGCAATACTACGAATTGAGACTTGGTGTTGTGCAATAAATTGCACCCTGCCGCCAATTTGTTCAATATATTGTTCCGGACTTATTCCCAAATCCCGGTCTTCTGGTATAAAGAGCCGCAATTGGTTAGACAAATCGAGATATGATTTGTTATATGGGGTAGCGGATAGCATAATCACTTTGCTATCATTTAGTTGAATATATTCCTGTATTGCCCGGTATCTTTTACCATCGCGGTTACGAAGATTGTGGCTCTCATCTATAACAACCAGGCGGTATCTACGTAAATCAGGGAGTTTGTTTTGAACCATCGTAATAGGAAGTACCCTCGCATGCAGCCGATATTTATCACGGTAATCTTCCCACATATCTGTCAGATTTTTCGGACAGATGATTAAAGTTTCAAGAAAGAAATCATCCTCAAATATTTTCGCCAAGGCTGAAGCAGTCATCGTTTTACCGAGGCCAACCACATCACCAATAATTACACCATCGCGTTTATTCAAATGATGTGCAGCAACAAGAACCGCTTTTTGCTGAAACTCCAATAATTCATTTTGGAATATTTTAGGAATTCTGAATTCCGTGATTCCTGCCCGTGCTTCCCGCGAGAGATGATAAGCGATTTTCAGATAAATATGATATGGATGCACAAGCCTGTCAGCAGCCCAGCTTGTATCGAGTACATCAATCAAGTCATCAGAAATGTCAATACACCAGCGATCATCCCAGCGGTCTTCGAACCATTTTACCAGTTTATTTGCAGCATCCTGTTCAAGGACATCTACATTGAGTTCGCCTTGTTTAGACAAACCGGCCAAAGTTAAATTGCTACTGCCTAAATAGCCGATAACCGGTGTAATTTTATCTTCACGAAACAGAAGGTATAGTTTTGCATGCAGCGTATGTCGTAAGAATAATTTTACAACAACTTTCTTCTCTTTAATTTGCTTTGATAATTTTCTTAAACCCCTTTCGTCTTCATCTGTAGGAATTCCAAAGGTTAACTGTTCTTTAAATTCCTCAGCGAGTCGGCGTTTAATTTCCTTCGCTCTCTTCATATCCACAATATCATCTGCACTCAGAGAGAAAAAATCTCTTATCAAATCTTGTGGTAATTTTTGCATACCCACCAGCAAACGGCAGCGATTATCTTTCTCACCAGCCCAACCGTCAATATGGTCAGCAACCCCTTTCCACCCTCTCAAATTGAAATAGCCAACGCAAAAGTCAGCGCGATGTGAAACTTCCAGTGTAGTATTGAGAGCTGTGGCCAATTGGCTTTCAATGTTATCAAAAATTTTTGGCATGTAGTTTCCGTAGTGTGTTCAAAAAATATAAAAACAAATTCCACTGAGGATGAAGATTTAATTTAAGAAACATAAATCAGGTATCTAATAAAAGTATATTGTCGCATAACATTTTCTGAACTTAAACCCAATTTATTAATCTTTAGTTAAGTACAAATCACATATCGCTTGATATTGACAAAAAGCGTTTATTAAATATGAAACTTTAAGACTGTGAATCAATGGAAAAACAAACAACACAAAGTACAGCCTCAATATCAATAATTCAAGACATGTCGCTATCTAATTATACCATTTGTATTTTTCCCCGGCAATATTACCGGTATCCAAAAATTATCCATCGCCCGGAACTTTTTCCGTATCTTCATTTTCGCTTCATTCTTATAAAATATATTGGCCTCGTTTAAAGGGAAAACAAGTTCGACCTGTAACGGAAAATCTTGGTTGCTTTGATAAGGTGCACCCATTAAATTATTTGTTTTTTTAAATGACCTTTTATTCAATCCAGGAGATTATTAATGAAATATTTTTTATCCTTTTTACTGATGATTGCTGTTATCTCATGTAGTAAAAAAATGAGCGAATCCGAGTATTACAACAAAGCCAATGAAGCGTATTCCGCCAAGGATATTTTGACAGCTGTTGATAATTTTAAAAAGCAGATTGAAACTTATCCCAAGGGCGAAAACTATTCCAAGGCCGTTTTTATGCTGGGCTATATCCATGCCAATGATCTGAAAAAATATGATGAAGCCCGAAAATATTATAACGAATTTATCGAAAAATTTCCCAATGATACCCTTGTCAGCGCAGCGAAATATGAATTGGAAACCATGGGGCAGGATATCAATACATTGCCCATGTTTAAAAATCTGAACAAATCCGATTCTGGCAAAACAGTAAATACTAAACCATAAAAGAATAATTTGGTCGCGGAACCGTGATGAAAATAAAAGATGGTCCGACAAATAATTATTTCTAATTGTTGGTTTCTGTTAAAATTAACGCATCTACAAAAGTGATGAATGGATTAATGAAAAATTTAGCCTGTCTTGTTATTCTGTTGGTTTTCTCCTCTGGTCCGCTATTGGCCATGCCGGATTCTACACTCTCATCTGTTTCCGTGCGGGCTTATGTTGAATCGGATGACACCCCGCTCAACGGCGAGGTAGCCTATCATGTCGAGATAGCCTGGCAGGGTGATCTGAGTGAGTACCAGTTCGATGATATCAATGACCCGGTAGTTTCCAATCTTAAATTACGTGGTTCGGGTTCGGGTAATAAGGTGACTATCGTAAAGGGCAAACCGCAGGCGGTACGTTCGGTTATCTATTATTACACGCCACAGGAAATTGGCATGGCCTATGTCGATGGGGCAACCCTGACTTATGAAAACACGAAAACCCATCAGCAGGAGCATTTAGTAACCAAACGTGTTTCGATAAAAATCGGTGATCCAATCGCTAAAAAAAACAAGGAGTTTTTACCCGGTTCAATCGTTTTATGGGCCCTGTTGATCGGTTTCGTGCTGGCGATTATTTATGCCTTTATCCGCTTTTTTCAGCAACGGAACAAGGCGAAAGAACTAAACGAACAGAAACCGCTGAGTCTTGAAGAAAAATATCTCAGTTTGTTAAACGATGATATCCATCCCGGCAACAATAAAAATGAAGAGAATTTGGCTTCGATTTATAAACTGTTGGCCAGCTATATTGCAGAACGATTTGCCATCCCCGGAACAATATCCAATGACATCCTGATTGACCGTCTCAAGGCTTTGAATCAGCCTTCGGATCTTATTGTCCGGATTGAAAAGTTAGCCGGAAAAGCGGATCAAATCCGTTTTGCGGGTGAAAAGGCCGACCCGGCGGATATTCATCTGCTTTATGATAGTGTGGAATTAATTCTTAAAAATAACATGCAAAAACCAGAAACAGGAGAAGAATAAAAACCATGAATCCTGATATCCAAGCCATAAATGAAAAAATCGCCCAAGAGTCCCAGTTTGTTGATAAAGTCCTGGACGAAGTATCCAAGGTTATTGTTGGGCAGCGTTATATGATGGAACGTTTGCTTATCGGCTTGCTCTCCAACGGGCATATCCTGCTGGAAGGCGTTCCCGGTCTGGCAAAAACGCTGGCGGTTAAAACGCTTTCCGAAACCATCCATACAAAATTTCAACGTATCCAGTTCACCCCGGATCTGTTGCCAGCGGACTTGATCGGGACGCTGATCTATAATCAGAAGGAAGGAAAGTTTACTACCAAAAAAGGTCCGGTATTCAGCAATATGATTCTGGCGGACGAGATAAACCGTTCCCCGGCAAAGGTGCAGAGCGCCTTGCTGGAAGCCATGCAGGAACGCCAGGTAACCATCGGTGAAAATACCTTTAAATTGGACGATCCCTTTTTGGTGCTGGCCACGCAAAACCCCATCGAACAGGAGGGGACATATCCACTGCCGGAAGCACAGGTTGACCGTTTTATGCTCAAGCTACAGGTTGGTTATCCCACAAAAGAAGAAGAGTTGGAGATTGTACGCCGTCAGACCCGGAAGGAAAAAGTCACGGTGAATGCCGTAATCTCACCTGAAGAAATCTTAAAGGCCCGTGATGTTGTCAAGGATGTTTATGTAGATGAAAAG
This sequence comes from uncultured Calditrichaceae bacterium, assembly GCA_964456445.1. Taxonomy (GTDB): domain Bacteria; phylum Calditrichota; class Calditrichia; order Calditrichales; family J004; genus CAYWBI01. The sequence continues at coordinate 16,757 of CAYWBI010000007.1, read as the reverse complement.
ATCGAAAAGTACATCATTGATATCGTTTTTGCCACACGTGAGCCTAAGCACTATGGCCTGGATGATTTGAAGGGTCTGCTGACCTTTGGCGCCAGCCCCCGTGCATCTATCTCGCTTACGCTGGCAGCAAAGGCCCATGCCTTTTTGCGCCGCCGAGGATATGTAACGCCCGAAGACGTTCGTTCGATCGGCATGGATGTTATGCGCCACCGCATCATTCTCTCGTATGAGGCCGAAGCGGAAAATATGAGCACGGAAGATGTGATCCGTAAGGTGCTCAACCGTGTGGAAGTACCATAGACCCGGAAACAGTGAAAAAGAACCATCGGTGGAACGGCAAATATTTATCCGTCCCTAAATTAAATAAAATATCAAAAGACCCCTGTGTAAAAAGTTATGATTCAAACACTCGTTATCATTGTAGGATCGGCAATAATTTTATTACTGTTGTTGTTCCTGCTGATCAAAAAATCGGCTGAAGAAAGTGAGCAGATTCCCGGGCTAAGCCGGGAAGACGCCACACGCAGGATTCTTAAAAAGGTAAAACAGATTGAGATTTCCACACGTGCGGTGGTCAACGATGTCTTTTCCGGTGAATATCATTCCGTGTTCAAGGGACGGGGAATGGAATTTGCGGAAGTGCGGGAATACCAACCCGGCGATGATGTGCGTTTGATCGACTGGAATGTATCCGCCCGTAGCGGTAAACCCTTTATAAAAGTTTTTGAAGAAGAACGTGAGCTGACGGTGATGCTTATGGTGGATGTGAGCTCCAGTGGAAATTTTGGCACAGCGATGCAGATGAAAAGGGAAGTCGCCGCCGAGCTTTCTGCGGTGCTGGCTTTTTCTGCCATTAAAAATAATGATAAAGTCGGATTGATGATCTTTTCGGATAAAATTGAAAAATTTATCCCGCCGCGCAAAGGCAAAAAACACGTCTTACGGGTCATCCGCGAAATTTTGTTTTATAAACCCCAGGAATCCCGCACGGATTTGAGTATCGGCCTGGAATACCTCAGCAGAATTATAAAGCGACGTTCAACGGTATTTCTTATATCGGACTTTCTAACCGGTGATTTTGAGAAGGCTCTGCATGTGGCAAACCGCAAACATGATATTATCGCCATCAGCATCACGGACCCGCGCGAGGTGACCATGCCAAATGTGGGGCTGATCGAACTCGAGGATGCCGAAACAGGCGAACTTGCCTTGTTGGATACGGGCAGCTCTGGTGTAAGAAATGATTTTTATAACGATGCCCGGATGCATCATAGCAAGCTTCGGAACCTCTTCCGCTCGATAGGGGTTGACCATATCGAAGTCTTAACGGACCGCTCTTATATTGAGCCGATAACGCGATTTTTTAAAATGCGGGCCCGGCGGTTATCTGTATAAGCCGGAGAGATTATCATGCGTTTTTTGTTGATTCCCATCTTTCTTTTTGCGGGTAATGGCCCTGAAATTGGTTTTGGTTTTTGGTTCTAACTTAAAAATGGTTATTAACATGAGTAAATCGATTTTATTTTATACAGCGGGACTAGTTTTGTTGTTTGGCGGAATTTTATCCTGTGGAAATAAAACGCAAAAAACGGTCAGCGATCCCTCTGCTCAAATTCAGTTGGCCAATGCTTATTATAACAATGGTTTATACGAAGCTGCGGTAAAAACCTATCTGGATTATCTTGCCGATCATACCCTGGATGACGTCCGCCGCGCCAACACCTTTTATACCATTGCCAATATTTATTTCGAGCGCAGCCATGACTATCAAAAAGCACTGGAATATTATTTTAAAATCAAAATATTATATCCGGGGTCAAAGCTGCAGGGCGATGTTGCCAGGAAAATCGTAAACTGCCTGGAACGTCTCAAACGCAGTACGGACGCCAGTCGCTATGTCGCGCAATCCGCGGCTTTAAAACCGGGTGAACAAAAACGCCCCGGCGCTGTTTTGGCCAGGATCGGCAAACGTGAAATAACGCAGGGTGATTTGGATTTTGAAATAAAAAATATGCCCGAATATGCCAGGGCGCAATTCAAGGATAAAAAATCACGCCAGACTTTTTTACAACAATATATTGTCGGTGAGCTTTTGTATGATTCAGCCCGGCGTCAGGGTCTTGATAAGGACAAGGATGTTGTTGAGGGGGCTTTCCGTGCGGAGAAAAGCCTGATGGCCGAAAAAGTTTTGCAGAAGGAACTGCAGGATAAGGTAAAAGTTTCGCCGGCCGATGTGGAACTGTACTATAAGGCGCATAAGGATCGGTATGTAGAACGTGACAAAGACGGCAAAACAAAACGTCAACTTTCTTATAACGAAGCCGTGCAACAGGCGGCGCAGGATCTGGCCAGGGAGCGTCAGCAGCAGGCTTATAATGAGTTGGCCCAGCGGTTGATAAAAGCCAACGATGTGACCATTTTTCAGGACAGGGTAAAATAAACGATGAAAATGAAACGATATCTGCTTTTTCTTATTGGTATAACCCTGTTTGGATGTTATCCTGTTATTGCACAAGAGGGGGCCCTGATCGAGGTGAATTCGTCGGTGGACACCTCCAATATAACCATCGGTGACCGCATCCATTACTCGATAACCATCAAACATGCCCGGGGTTTGCGCGTGGAACGCCCGGGTGAAGGAATGAACCTTGGTCAGTTCGAAATCAAAAGTTATGATTTCCCGAAACCGCAGGAAAAAGACGGCATTGTCAGTGAGAAATTCAATTTTACCATTTCGGTATTCGATACGGGGCATTTTGTTATACCGCCGTTTCCGGTGGCCTATTTCCCGGATAGCTCATCGGTCTATAAAATTATAAAGGCGGGGGCCATAGATATTTATGTGCGCTCGCTGTTGAGCGGGACGGATTCGCTAAGCCTGAAGGATGTAAAGCCGCCGATAGATATCCCTTTCGATTGGAAATTTGTCTATTCCATGCTGGCCATTGTTTTGATGGTTCTTTTGGCGGCCTGGCTGGGTTATCGTGCATATAAACAGAAACAGGAAAAGGGCTATTTATTTGTACCGCCCCCAAAACCACGCCCCGCGCATGAAATTGCTTTGGAGGCATTGGATAAATTATTTGCATCCGATCTGTTGCAAAAAGGCGCTTATAAAAAATTCTATAGCGATTTGTCAGATATCCTGCGCGGCTATATTGAAGGTCGTTACTTTGTGCCTGCCATGGAACAGACCACAACAGATATATTAAGGGATATGGCCGGTCATATAGATGAAGGGTTGCTGGCACGTCTCGCCCGGATATTACATGACGCCGATCTTGTGAAATTTGCCAAACATGTGCCGACGGAAGAACGCACACAGGAAATTAAAACGGAAACCAGGGCTTTTGTAGAAGAAACCATGCTGGTTTTTGAGCCGGAAACAAGTGAAGAAAATGAAGTAACAATAAGTAATTAAACGCGGAGGTTATAAAGTGATCCAGATTGAAGGGTTGACACGCTATTACGGTGAAAAACGCGCCATCTCCGATGTTACGTTTAACGTAAAAAGCGGTGAAATATTGGGTATGCTGGGGCCAAACGGGGCCGGAAAAACAACTACAATGCGTATCCTTACCTGTTATATGCCGCCCACTTCCGGTCATGCGACCGTTGGGGGTTTTGATATTTTTAAACAAAGCATGGACGTCCGCCGCATCACGGGCTATCTGCCGGAAAATCCACCGTTATATATGGAATTTTCGGTGACTGACTATCTTAAATTTGTCGCGCGTATCAAAGGCGTGCCCAAGGAGTCCATCGCAAAAGAAATTGCCTCGGTGATAGAAAAAGCAAGCCTGGGCGACGTGCAGAACCGTATCATCGGTAAACTGTCAAAAGGTTATAAACAACGTGTGGGTTTGGCGCAAAGCCTGCTCAACAATCCAAGGATTGTTATCCTTGACGAACCGACGGTTGGGCTTGATCCCAAACAAATCATCGAAATCCGTCAGTTGATTCGCGGTCTGGCCGGTGAACACACCGTTATATTATCCTCTCACATTCTTCCGGAAATCGAGCAGACCTGTGAACGTGTGGTTATTATTAATGATGGCCGGGTGGTTGCGCAGGATACCCCGGAGAATTTAAAGAAAAGGCTTTCCGGCGGCGAGCAGGTGCACATGTTGCTGGAAGCAGATGAAGCACAGGCCCGTAAGGTACTGGAAAAAATTACCGGCATCGACGAGCTGACTTTTAGCGCCGATGGAAAGGGGCAACTCAGTGTGCAGGTTAAAAGTACCGCCGATATTCGCAAGGATTTGGCCCGCGCCATAGTTAAAAATGATCTTGGACTGCTGGAACTCAGCGCGGATAAATTTTCGCTCGAAGATATCTTCCTGAAATTAACGACCAATGAGGAGGCTGCATAAAATGACTGTAATAAATGCGATCTTTAAAAAAGAATTTAAATCCTATTTTTATTCGCCCATCGCCTATGTCATCATAGCCTTGTTTACGGTTATCGCCGGATATTTTTTCTATTTGATGACAAACAGTTTTGTGCAAACGGCTTTTATGAATCAAATTCAGGCCCAGCAATATCGTATGGCGCCACGGACCTTAAATATTAATATGATGGTTATCCGTCCGTATTTTTTTAATCTGGCCATGATAGCCCTGTTCTTTTTACCGATGATGACCATGCGGCTTTTTTCTGAAGAAAAACGCAGTGGTACGGTTGAACTGTTATACACTACGCCTATAACCCCGCTCCAGATAGTTCTGGCCAAGTTTCTGGCGGGGCTGGCATTCTTTCTGATGCTTCTATTGCCGACGATGTTTTTCCAAAGCCTGCTCTTTGTTTATGGAAATCCCGAGCCCTGGCCGGTTATTAGCGGCTATCTTGGACTTATACTCATGGGCAGCGCCTATATTTCTGTTGGATTGTTTATTTCCACCACAACGGAAAACCAAATTATTGCCGCAATTGGTGGGTTTGGTTTGTCTCTTCTGCTATGGGTGGTGGGTGCCGGGGCCGCTTCTGCCGGTGCAACACTTGGTCCGGTTTTAAACTATTTGTCCATCATCAATCATTTTGAAGATTTTGCCCAGGGTGTGATAGACTCGTCCAATGTGGCCTACTACATCCTCTTCAGCATTGTTGGGATATACCTCTCGCTGAAAACGGTTGAGTCGGTAAAATGGCGCGCGTAAGCGATTTATTTTGAACTAAAAGATATAAACGGAGCAAATTTAAAATGAAAAAAATAACTTCGATTGCAGGATGGGCCGGGCTGGTATTGACTGCTCTCAGCCTTATCTGGTATTCCATTGAAAAAATTTGGGGCGGCTTGAACTGGGCCCTGTTGATCCTCGGGGTGTTGGCGCTTGCCTGGTTCATCTATGATTATTATGCCAACCGTCAAAAAGAGATATCCAGTATGGCGGTTAAACAGGGTTCGAATATGGTTGTACAAATTGTTTCCGTACTTGTAGTTGTGACCTTATTGGCTTTCCTGACAACCCGTCATCATTACCGTACGGATTTGACCAAGAACAACCTGTACAGTTTGTCTGGTCAAACATTAAAAATTCTGGAGAATCTGAAAAAACCGGTTACGGTAAAGGCCTTTTTTAAAACCGCGGAAGATGAAGGCGCAAAAGACCTGTTATCGGAATATGGTTATCGTTCCGCTAACTTTAGTTTTGAAATGATTGACCCCGATGAACAACCGCAAATAGCCCGGCAATATAATATCAAACAATATAACAGCCTGGCCGTGGAATCCGGGGCAAAAAGGGAAGTCGTAAAAAAATTAAACGAAGTAAACCTGACCAATGCCCTGATAAAGGTAACGAGTGATAAAGACAAAGCCATTTATTTTACCACGGGTCATGGGGAACATTCCATCGGTGAAAAAGGCCCCAAAGGTTACAGTAAGGCTGTGGAACAAATCAGGGCAGACAATCATGCCGCCCGGTCCTTCAATCTTGTACGCCGCCGTTCGGTACCGGACAGTGCCACTATCGTGGTTATTGCTTCGCCAAAGGTTGATTTTGTACAAGCGGAATTGGATTCGTTAACAAGCTATGTGAAAAAGGGCGGTAAGCTGTTGATGCTGCTTGATCCCGAAAGCCCTCAACAACTGCGGGATTTCGCGGCCGTTTTTAAAATTGACGTTGCGGATAATATGGTGGTGGACGCATCGGGGTTTGGACAATTGTTTGGTACCGGTCCTGCCGTACCGTTGGTACAAAGCTATGACAAAACAAATCCGATAACCAAGGGTTTTACCCTGATGACATTTTTCCCTTATGCCTCATCTGTAAAACCACATGTTCCGGCGGATGGCTGGCAGACAACAAAATTGGCCATGACGTCAAAGCAAAGCTGGGGCGAAAAGGATTACAAAACCAAGGAAGTTGCTTTTAACGCCGGTGTGGATGCACCCGGACCTGTAACCGTGGCGGTTCTCGCAAAAAAGAAAGAAGGAAACAGCAATTCGATTGTTATCGTTTTTGGCGATTCCGATTTCGCAAGTAACGCCTATTTTGGTCAACAGGGAAATGGCAACCTTTTTCTGAATACGGTGAACTATCTGACCGATTCGGAAGACCTGATTTCCATCCGGCCAAAAAAACTGGAAAATCAAACCCTTACCATGACCCGCGCCGACGTCTCCATATTGTTTTATCTGGTGGTGATCATTATCCCCCTGGCGCTGGTGATTGCGGGTGTTTTTGTTTTTCTAAAACGTAACCGTTCATAAGAAGGGAGAAGAAAATGCGCAAAACCCTTATTATGCTTGTTCTGGCGGTACTGCTTGCCGGTTATGTTTATTTTTATGAAATAAAAGGCGGTGAAGAACGTCAGGCGGTAAAAGATCAAATGGAAAAGCTGGTGCCGCTGAAAAAGGACAGCATTGATGTGTTGGATATTCGCGGCACTAAAGGACATTTCCATCTTACAAAAAGCAATGGTGAATGGTGGTTCGATACACCGGTTAAAACACAGGCGGATAAAAATACAGTTAGTGGTTTCTTATCCACTTTAACGGCTGCGAAAAAAATCCGTACATTCAATGCCGATAAAAAAGAGTGGGCCAAATATGGCCTGAGGGAACCTTTTTTCAATATCAATGCCTGGGCCGGTACGCAGCACGATTCCATTCGTCTGGGCGACAACAGCGGGATCGGTTCAAATGTTTTTGCCGGTAAGGGCGATTCACTCATTTATCTTACCGCAGCAAGTTTAAAAAGCGGCGTGAATAAATCTTTGTTTGATTGGCGGGATAAACGGGTGCTGTTGTTCAACCGCGCGGCCGTAAATGAAATCCGCTTAAAAAACCCGCAGGGCAATTTTAACTTAGTCCTGGAAAATGGCAAATGGAAGCTTACGGCACCAATGAAAACAGAGGCGGATGAATCCACGGTCAATGGATTGCTAAACAAACTTAACTCCGGCCGGATGAAAGCGGTTGAAAATGAAAACGCCCAAAGTTTAAAATCCTTCAAACTAAACAAACCGGCTTACAGCCTGTCCTTTTTTGAAGGATCGAATAAAACCGAGGCGCGCATCATTTTATCATCTGTGACGAATTCAAAGGTATTTGCAAAAGACAATGTCCGTCCGATGGTGTTTAGTCTTGACAAGGATTTTACAAAAGCGCTGGATAAAACGCTGTTTGATTTTCGCAATAAAAAACTTAACGATGCTACAGTGACCGGCGCGGATCGGATTGATTGGGCGCTGAACGGCCAAATCAATAGTGTTACTAAGGACAGCAGCGGCAGTTGGATTTCATCTGCCAGAGACACTCTTGAGACCTTTAAAATAAACAATTTGTTAAATGCCATAGCAAATTTAAAGGTTACAGCTTTTTTTAAGGCAAACAGCAAAAATTTATTTCGCTTTGGGTTGAAAAAGCCCATCGATCAAATCACACTTTATAAAGATGGCAAAATTCTCGCTAATTTGCATCTTGGAAAAACGGTCGATAAAAAACGCTATATTCTGAATATCCAAAGAAATTTATTGGCGAGTGTAAATGAATCCACGTTAAAAAATGTGCTCAAATCCGTGGAAGAATATAAAAAGAAAAAATAAATGTAATTGGCGATGAAACGTGATAAAAATGTTCGTGTTCTCGTCAGCGGTCAGGGAAAAAATGTTTGAATTTCGAGATCCATATTATTTATTGTTGTTGATTGTTATCCCCTTCCTTGCCTGGTGGTATTACAGCCGGAAGGGCAAGGGGAGCGCACATTTAAAGTATTCGGATACGGGACTGGTAAGACGGATCGGCAAGAGTTCGCGGCAGCGTTTGTTGCCGCTGCTGCCGGTATTAAATCTGCTGGCACTTAGCCTGTTGATATTGGCGTTGGCCCGCCCACAGGCTTCCAGCAAAGAACAGCAGATCACCACCGAGGGTATCGATATTGTGATGGCGATGGATGTTTCATCAAGTATGCTGGCGGAGGATTTTAAACCAAATAACCGCATCCAGGCAGCCAAGAGCGTTGCAAGGGAATTTATAAAAGAGCGCAACAATGACCGCATCGGTTTGGTAGTTTTTGCCGGTGAGAGTTTTACCCAATGTCCGCTTACACTCGATTATGGTGTGTTACTTTCGTTGCTGGAGCAGGTCAAAATCGCTGATAAATCCTGGGACGGTACGGCTATCGGGATGGGGGTTGTAAATGCCGTAAACCGTTTGCGTGACAGCAAGGCCAAGAGCAAGGTTATAATCCTGCTGACCGATGGCGTGAACAATGCGGGGCAAATTGATCCGATCACCGCTTCTCAAATCGCCAAGGCATATGGGATCCGTATTTATACAATCGGCGCCGGTAAACAGGGGACGGCCATGTATCCGGTACAGGACCCGGTTTTCGGTAAACGTTATGTGCCCATGCAGGTTCGTATCGATGAAGAAACCCTGCGGAAAATTGCTGCAAATACCGATGGCCGTTATTTCCGGGCTACGGATACACAAAAATTAAAACAAATTTATGATGAGATCGGCAAGCTTGAAAAAACAAAAATCGAAGTAAAAGAATACACACATTATGATGAGCGTTATCTTTCCTTTGTTATACTCGGATTGTTGCTGTTTCTACTGCAGGTGATCCTGGCGAATACGTATTTAAGGAAATTACCGTAAACAGTCGATGCTTAATGGCTTGCACAAATTGGTAACCCACGGCTTTAGCCGTGGGAGTAGAGGGCATTTAATGAATTATTGAAACCCTTTTAAGGGTTTTCATTGGTTAGGTTTTACACAAACCCACGACTGAAGTCGCGGGTTACCGTCATTCCCGTCGATGCGGCAATGATCCACGGTGAGACGACCATGTCCAGGCAGTGTCCTATAAGTGGATGAATAAATGAGCTTGGATGTAACCCACGGCTTTAGCCGTGGGAGTAGAGGGCATTTAGTGATTTATTGAAACCCTTTTAAGGGTTTTCATTGGTTAGGTTTTACACAAACCCACGACTGAAGTCGCGGGTTACCGTCATTCCCGTCGATGCGGCAATGATCCACGGTGAGACGACCATGTCCAGGCAGTGTCCTATAAGTGGATGAATAAATGAGCTTGGATGTAACCCACGGCTTTAGCCGTGGGAGTAGAGGGCATTTAATGATTTATTGAAACCCTTTTAAGGGTTTTGATTGGATTGGTTTTACACAAACCCACGACTGAAGTCGTGCGTTACTCTGCTGCCTGTTGGTAATGTTTATAGATTGGTGAAACAATCCCCCTTGTTGCAGGGAGACGGATTGTGAACATGACGATAAGCAGCTATCTGCAAACAGCTTAAAAAATTGGAATATCGTATGAATGTATTACGCTTTGCCCACCCGCTTTTTTTGCAGGCCCTATGGGGCGCGCTTATATTGGCCGCCTTTTATTGGTATGCCTTCCGGCAAAGGGAAATCCTGCTGAAGAAGTTCGGGCAGATTGAACTATTGAAAAAGATGATGGCCGGTTTCAGCAAGAAACGCCGTACGCTAAAGGCCGTTCTAAACGTGTTTGCCTATATCGCGCTTGTTATTGCCTGTGCGGGACCACAGATCGGCACACGCATGGAAAATGTAAAAAGGGAAGGCCAGGATATCATCGTTGCCCTGGATGTTTCTCTTTCGATGCAGGCCGAGGACATAAAACCCAACCGCCTGGAGAAAGCCAAATATGAAATAAATAAATTGATTGATATTCTGCAGGGCGACCGCATTGGACTGGTGGCTTTTGCCGGTATTGCCCATGTGCAAATGCCGCTTACCCTCGATTACTCGGCGGCGCGTTTATTTTTACGTATGATGGATACGCATCTTATCCCGCAACCGGGAACCGCTATCGGCGACGCCATTAAAACGGCAACAAAGGCCTTTAATCAAAAAGACCGTAAACATAAGGTGCTTATCCTGATCACCGATGGCGAGGAGCATGAAGGGAATCCGGTGAAAGAAGCACAGGCTGCGGCGGAACAGGGCGTTATTATTTATACCATCGGGCTTGGATCGTTGCAGGGCGTGCCCATCCCCCTGTTTGATCATAATGGCAATCGCACCGGTTTTAAAAAAGACAGACAGGGCAATGTGGTCACCACGAAACTCGATGCTGAAATACTGGAAAAAATCGCCTTTGCCGCAAATGGAAAATACTATATTTCAACCAACGGCGAGACCGAATTGCAGGACATCTACAAGGCTGTGGGCAAGCTTGAAAAGAAATCCCTGGCGTCCAAAGTATTTTCTCAGTACGAAGATCGTTATCAAATTTTTGTGGCCCTGGGTTTGATACTGATACTTATGAGCATAATGATACCGGAAAGCCGTAAGGTGTTTTTGAGGACAATTTCATGATAAAGAACATGAGAATAAAACTAACCCTGATTATTCTGTTTGGCGTCTCGATGGCCTTTGGACAGGGAATCCGTGAAAAGGTGAATGAAGGCAATGTACTTTATAAAGAGGGAAAATATGAGCAATCGCTTGGGAATTACAAAGACGCCCAGCTTGATGATCCATTGAATGAGACGATCTTGTTCAATTCCGGTGACGCCCTGTATAAGATGAAGAAATACAAGGAAGCGCGGGAAAGCTATCAAAAACTTTTAGGCAGTAAAAATATCGATCTGGCCGCCAGGGCGCATTTTAATATTGGCAACAGTTGGTTCAAGGAAAATAAATTACAACAAAGTATCGATGAATATAAAAAAGCCTTAGATTTGAATCCCGCGGACAGGGAGGCGAAATATAATCTCGAACTGGCCCGGGCCAAACTTAAAGAACAATCCAAAAAACAGAAAAACAAACAAAATCAGAAAAAGCAGGATAAAAAACAGCAAAACGGGGAAAAGCAGCAACAGCAACAATCGCAAAAGGATAAACAGAAAAAAGATCAGCAAAAGAAAAAACAACAGCAACAGCAGCAAGAACAACAGAAGAAGGAACAGCAAAAACAAGCGGAAAAACAGAAACAACAAGGTAAGAAAGATAAAATAAACAAACAGGAAGCCCAAAGAATTCTCAACGCATTGCGCGATGACGAACAAAAGGCGCAAAAACGCAAACCACCGGTTAAGGTGCGTGGTCGGGTTCATGGAAAAGATTGGTAAATAAAAAAACTGTGATGAAAATTAAAATATTTACTCTGATGTTTGTTCTCGCCCCATTGTTACTTACCGGGGCGGATTTAAAAATTACGGCATCGGTCTCAAAAAATACCGTTTCCATTGATGATAATTTTGAATTCACGGTGGAATTAAAAGGGCCCACATCCAGCTTCCCGGATATCCGGCTTCCGGATTTGAGTAGTTTCTATACGCTCTCAGGCCCTAATCAGTCCACCAGCATCCAGTTTGTAAACGGGGCGATGTCTTCATCCAAGTCCTATTCTTATATACTGAAACCCCGCAAGATCGGTAAATTTACCATTGGTAAGGCAACGGTTGAATATAAAGGCGACATCCTTTCCAGCCAGCCGATAAACATCTCGGTTGTTAAGGGTGCGCCGCCCGCCACGGGCAAAACACCAAAAAAGACCTCCGACGCTTCGATTGCCGGGCAAAGTTTATTTCTAAAAACCATTGTCTCGCGTAGAAAGGCCTATATCGGTCAGCAGATAAATGTGGCCTACAAGCTATATTTTAAGGTTAATGTGCGAACTTATGAAGTTGAATCCATGCCGCCAAATGCCGGTTTCTGGACCGAAGAATTTGACATGCCCGCGCAGCCGGTTATCGAAAATGAAATTGTAAACGGTATAAATTATAATGTGGCCACCCTGCGCAAAGTAGCCCTTTTCCCAACACAGGTAGGCAAGCTGACCCTGGAACCGATGGCCCTGAATGTTGAGGCCGTTGTCCGCTCGCGTCAATCCCGGCGGAGTATTTTTGACAGTTTCTTTGATAACGGCGCACGTTCCGTTCGCAAACATGTAGCCAGTAAAGCCATAAGCATAAAGGTGCTCCCTCTGCCGGAAAAAGGCAAGCCGGTTGGTTTCAATGGCGCGGTCGGTCGTTTTAATCTTAAGGTAAATGCGGATAAAATCAAAGCAAAGGTAAATGACGCCATTTCTTTAAAAGTCAGGATAAGCGGAACGGGGAACCTGAAGCTGATCCAGCCCCCGGTATTAAAATTGCCGCCGGACATCGAACGTTATGAGCCGAAAATATCCACCAAACTAAGCAAAACAAAAAATGTGGTTAGCGGCAGCAAGTCCATCGAGTATATACTGATACCAAGGATGCCGGGCAGCTATAAAATAAAACCCATCCGTCTGAGTTATTTCGACCCGCGGACTAAAAAATACGTAACGCGGGAAAGCGCCCCGATAACCCTGAACATAACGGGCAAAGCGGGTGGACGGGTACTCGCACAGGGGGGCGGCATAAACCATTCGGAAGTTGCCTTGCTGGGTAAGGATATCCGTTTTATAAAGGAAACGGCGCTGTTGAAAAAAAATGATGCCGGCGGCCCTTTGCGCTGGTGGCACTGGGGAAGCGTTTTGTTGGGATTGATAATCTTTGTTGCCTTTTGGATGTATGATGGCCAACGTCTGCGTCTATCGGGAAATGTGGCCCTGGCGCGCAACCGGGGTGCAAGTCGCATGGCTGCCAGGCTGTTGGCGGATGCCCGGAAAAAAATCAACAGTGAAAATGAAACGGCGTTTTTTAAGGCCGTCCAAACCGCGCTCGCCCGCTTTGTCCAGGATAAAAAGAATATAGATTTAACGGATTTTAATGAGTTCACGGCCAGGGAAATCCTTGAGAAACACCGGGTGCCAGCGGACGACATTGCGGTTTATTTTGAATTGCTGCATCAGGCCGACTTAAAGCAGTTTTCCGGTTCAACAAGCAATTTAAGCGAAAAGAAAGAATTTTTAAGCAAGGCAAACGCCTGCATTACAACACTTGGTAAATATTTATAGAGCATTGGACGTGATGAAAAAAATAGCAGTCCTGATATTTATACTATTGACGGCGGGTACAAAACTCTTTGCCTTAAATGCTGATTCGCTTTTCAGCGCTGCCAATAGCCAGTATAAAAACGGTCAGTTTGAAAAAGCGGCCCATGATTATCAAAGCCTGATCGATCAGGGATATGCTTCGGGCGAAACCTATTTTAATCTTGCCAATGCCTGGTACAAGGTTGGTAAGATTGGTCTGGCCCGTTTAAATTATGAACGGGCAAAACGTTTTATAGATGGCGATGATGCGCTGAAGCAAAATTTACAGATGGTACGCCTGCGGCTGGTCGATCAAATTCAACAACCGCCGGTTTTTTTCCTGACGCGTTGGTGGAACGGCTTATTATTCCTGTTTTCTTTATCTGTGTGGCTGAATATTGCCGCGGCGCTGTTTATCGTTTTGCTCATCGCGGCCGCATTTTTTCTTTCAACCCGCCGACGGGGGCGCGAAAGGGGGCGGATGTTGTTTTATTTATTGTTGATTGTGTGGCTTGGCACAGGGATAATTGCCACCGATCGCTATTATCTGTTTGAAACAGAACAATCCGGGATTATATTAACGCCCATGGTCACGGTCTATTCCGGGCCGGGAAAAGACGCCACCGAACTCTTTGTCCTGCATGAAGGCAGCAAGGTGCATATTGAACGTAATAGTGGCGACTGGTACGAAATACGTCTTGCCGATGGCAAGCGGGGATGGTTAAAAAAATCCGCATTTGAAATCATTTAGGATCGGGGATATGCTTAAAATTTTACTTCTTTTTGTGCTTAGTATAAGTTTCATTGCCTGCCAGAGCAGCGCGGTTGTTGTAAAAACCGACAAGGCCGGGCCATCTAAAAAATTTGATGAATCCTTTGACCCCAATAGCCTCGATGATGATGATATCGTTATTGCCGGGGTTCCAAAAACGGAAAACGTCAAACCCGGGCCGCAGGATGAAAAAAACAAGGAAATTGAATATAAGGAAGTCAACGGTTACCGGGTACAGATTATCGTGACCAAGAATATCGAATCCGCCACCCTGGTGGAGGAAGAAGCCCGTGAACATTTTAAAAATGACGGTTATAAAACATACCTCGTTTTCGAAGGCCCGCTTTACAAGGTGCGTATCGGTGACGCCCGCAACCGGGCCGAGGCCGAAAAAATACGCGATCTTGCCCGGGACCTCAATTACCGCGATGCTTATATTGTGCCGAGTAAGGTCAATGTTATCAACGACGGGGACTAATCCGCCCGGTTTCAATGTTTATTCTATGATTGGGGCCGGTATAATTATTTATTGACAATCATAAATTTCCTGTTTTTACTACATCTTTAATTTAATACGAATATCCAGGCACTCTGGCAGCCGGCACACTAAGCGGTTAATTCAGTATTAGTGTTGGTTGTGGATATTCTATGACAGGTTTTATCAATGTAAAATAAAGGAATTTCCGACCAATAAGATGAAAATAAAAGATATCCTTTGCAATATGCTTTTGATGTCCTTCTTTGCTGTGCAAGCTCAAACTGTCGATTTTCATCCGAGGATGCCGGAATGGGGCGATACGCTATCGATTGATTTTAAGGCGGATTCTATAAATACAGAAAGTTCAAATTTCTTCTTCTTAATATTTTTAAATTATGAAAAGGGGACAACACGCAAGATTAGCCTAAAGGCAAAACCAGCATCAGGCTCCTATTCGGCCTTTCTTGTTCTGCCGGACAGCGTTTCATTTCTCAAATTGTTCGTTACAAATAATGAGATGAAAATAGTTGATTCCACATACAAAAGCTTAATATATAATCACCAGCGTCATGTGGCGCGAAATGGATATGCACAGTTAGCGGTTTTTTATGACGATGCTGAACGGGAAAGATATTTTAATAAAGAATTAGAACTCTATCCGGATAACTATCCTGAATATCAAAATTATTGGTCAACTGAAAAATTAATCCATGCACTTGATAATTATTCTTTGAAGGATACAGTTAGCGCTATGCTTGCCCAAATAAGTAATGCAAATCCACGAAAGACACCGGGACTATATTACTTGTTTGCCCATGCGAATTTAATTCTGGGTAATCGTGAGAAATATCTTATTTATTTAAACGGGCTGGCCCGAAACTACCCAACATCCCCTATTACCAAAAAGTATATAAATCTTTTTAAAGTTTTTGAAGATCATAATAAATATGTAGCTCAAGCGGGCAGAGTTGATTTAAAAAAAGAAAACGGGCAATTGGCTTATAATTTCTATGATATTTTTTTGTCCTGGCAAAATACGATATTAAACGACCATTATAGCTCGAGTGTGGGCTTTGCAATTGCAGCCAAACGAATAGATGATAAGAATATCCCTGCCGGGCATTTAAAGGACATTTTCTTAGAACAGGTTGCAAGGGATGAAAATGATCCGAAACCTTTCTATTATTTGGCAAAGTTGTACAGCTCACGCTTCAAGGATTATAACCGGGCCTTGGCATATATAGGTCTCGCCGAAAGTAAATTCAAAGCTGCTAATAAACCATTTTACTTTACGCCCTATTCTACAAGATACCAAAAGGGGTTTTTCCAAAAAATTAAAAGCCTAAAAAGTTATCTTCTGGGAAGCAGATAAGTTAAAACATGAACAAATAATTTTCAAAGAGTCGGCCTTTCCATCAATACTGCAACTGCGCATAATTTCCATAATTGAAAAAATAGCGTTTGTCTGAATGTTTTATCTTTTAATTTTTAGGGCAAGTAGATTTTTATCTAAAATTTTGTATATTATTTCCATCCATGATGGAGGATAAGATGCACACTTTGAAATGCCTTGGATTTTTAACCTTGTCTTTTTTTACGTTCCTGATCGCCGGAACCTTGCTCGGCGCGATGTTTTCCGTTCTCAATACCCAGTTGACCTGGAACGCGATTGCGCTCGGTATCGAAGGTGCTTTTCTGGGCGCGCTCATCGGCATATTTTATGCCGTGTATATGATCCTTCGGCAAAATGATATATCCATGAACCACGGCTATAAACTGCTTGCCATCCTGCTTTTTTTCCAATCATTTATAATAATTGTCATCAAGCTCAGCAGCTGAGAACCCGATTTCTTCCCGGCCGTTTCGGGATATCAATGCGGTGATTAAATATTCCATGCAAATGCCATTCCTTATATTGAAAATATGCGTGTCATAATTTTTGACTACCAACGGTATATGTATAGGGTGTGTCTTTTGGGTATAAACATTTTAATTTTCAATGGTTTGATTTTGGATATTGTTTATTTTAGGCAATGTTTTCATAGCATCTATTGTGGGATTTCTCTTCGCGATTTAATTATTGATTTTTAAGGGAAAAATAATGAAGTG
>CAYWBI010000006.1:0-60200 GCA_964456445.1 uncultured Calditrichaceae bacterium | reverse complement strand
ATTATTGGCGTTTCAGCCGCCAATACAACCCAACACGAAATACTTCTTGCCGGGGCCATGTCCATGGCGGCAGGCGAATATGTATCGGTCAGCTCCCAGTCGGATACCGAATTTGCGGATTTAGAGCTTGAAAAAAAATCGTTGGAAGAAGACATTGAATATGAAAAAGAAGAACTTGCTAAAATATACCATGATCGCGGTCTTGAACCGGGGCTGGCCAAACAAGTCGCAGAGCAACTTATGGCCCATGATGCGCTTGGCGCGCATGCCCGGGATGACATAGGTATTTCGGAAATTGCAACTGCGCGGCCCATGCAGGCGGCATTCTCATCATCCGGGACCTTTACGATCGGCGCGGCTTTGCCGCTATTAACGGCATGGCTTGTTCCCCTGGCACATATTATACCATTTGTTGCAGCTTTTTCACTGGTCTTCCTTGCGGTTCTGGGTGGCATTGCGGCCCGGATGGGCGGGGCTTCAATATTTAAAGGAACGATCAGGGTTGGTTTTTGGGGCGCCCTTGCCATGGGGATAACCGCTGCTGTTGGGAGCTTATTTGGTGTGACGGTATAATTAATGAAAAATTGATGCCCCATACTGTACGTTTATAGGTACAAAGCCAGGCCGGTTTAAAATGTGCCCGGCAAAATTCATTTGATGAGATTGGCCAATGACGGACTATTTGATCCGACAGCAATTTTGTGTTCGAGGTTTCATGCTCACAAATCAGTTGATTTACCGGTGCGAAGGAACAAAGAAGATTATTTATAGAGCAGAATAAATTTTTTAAATAATTCCGGTTGAAAGTGATTGATCATTTCTTCCCGCATAATTTTTAATGCATTAAATGGAGAAAGAGATTTTTTATAGGCCCGCCTCGAGGTTAGTGCATCAAACACATCGGCAATACTGCAGATGCGGCCATAAAGATGTATGTCATTGCCTTTTAATTTATTGGGATATCCACTGCCATCTGCACGTTCATGATGCTGCATGACTATAATTTTTGATTCTTCGCTTAGTTGCTCGGCTTCGGCCAAAATACTATAGCCTTCCCGTGGGTGGACACGCATTTTTCCCATATCTTCCTCGGTAAACCTGCCCGGTTTATTTATAAGCGCCGGGTCAACACGCACCTTACCGATATCATGCAAAAAAAATCCCGCGCCCAACTCGTGCATATCGTGTTTGTCTGAACCGCCAAACAATGATTTTGAAAGAAGAATGGAAAGAACACCTACATTTACAGAATGTGTATAGGTATAAAAATCATGTGCAGTAATACCGAGAAGATAATTGGACGTTTCATTGTCAGAAAGAATCAGATCAACAATATTAGAAGTGACATCTTTAAAATCACTTATATTTTCAGCAGTAGGACTTTTTAACAAACTGGACATCAACTGGATAGATGCCTTGTACACCAATTTAGACTTTTGACTGGCAGGTATATTTTTATCTCTTACAACGTCTTTAAATTCAGTTATAATAGAACGGTTAAGAGTCCCGGATTGATCTTCAGCTTGTTCAGCTTCTATTACTATCTCCGGTTTTCTAACCTTTTTTTCGGATTGAACATTTTTTATTTCTTTGTCCTTAAATTCAACAATATGAATCCCATTGGCCGCTATCTTTTTTATTTGCCGATCCGAACTAATCCGAAACGAGCTTTTTAAAAAGGGGTGCCGGTACCAGGGAAGGGGGATATGGATAAACATGCCCACTTTTAGATCAAGGGTTTTTATCGATCTTTGCATACGCTTACGTTTAATATTTATATGTATAGCGGTTTTCGTCAAAAAATTGTCAATAATAAGAGCGGCGAATGAATGTTCCGCTTTTTAGCTGACAAAGATTGAAAAATGGGCCGGGTTTGCACCATCACGCCACAAACAGAGAAGCGTATTTTGCCCTGTATGTTTTAAACGGAACGATTAATTTCGATGGCGCATTTCCGTGGCGCCGAAAAGATCGAACCCAAATATTGTTTTGGGATTTAAAGAATTGGGATTATTTTGTTTCGAAAAATTTAGCGTGGCAATTTTGCACTTTTCTTTTACCGACCCCTTATGCGATGTTGAATACCCCGGGGTCTGCTCTACGCCATCCATTATTTTCCATATAAGTTTGATTTGCTTTCCAGGAAGGAGATTCGTCCTGAATAACAAAACATTGCATTTCACGGGTATTTGAATCCACAACAGATTTTAGTAAGTTGTATAATTCTCAATCAATCAACCGTTACATTTATAAACGAGCATAAAAATGTCCAAAATTTCAGCGGAAATAATCGATCAAATCATCCGGGACGTGATAAATGAATCCAACCTGGATACCTGTTCCGAATGTGGGGGCAATCACCGGCCTTTCAGCTACGACGCTGCAACCGATCTTGTTTCTTTTGGGGCCAGCCGCGTAGGGGCCGTGGCGCCATCCTGCCCGCCGAAGTATGAAATGGCCCGCTGGATCGATCACACCATTCTAAAACCGGATGCAACACGCGAACAGATCCAAACCGTTTGCCGTGAAGCTCTGGAAAACCACTTTGCATCGGTATGCATAAATCCCACCTGGGTACCGGAAACCTATCGCCAGCTCCGGGGAAGCGATGTCAAGGTGTGTACGGTCATCGGATTTCCACTTGGCGCTACGTTCCCGGAAATCAAAGCTGCCGAAGCCCGTCTCGCCATCGATCAGGGTGCGCAGGAAGTAGATATGGTTATCAATATCGGTGCATTGAAATCCGCCGATCTTCAATTGGTTGAACACGATATTCGCTCGGTCGTCCGGGCGGCGGGACGTAAAACGGTAAAAGTTATCCTCGAAACCTGTTTACTGAGCGATGAAGAAAAGATAAGCGCATGTGTTATTGCCCAACGTGCAGGTGCCGATTTTGTAAAAACATCCACCGGATTTAGCAAGGGTGGGGCTACCGTGGCCGATGTCGCTTTGATGCGCAAGATCGTTGGCCCAAAGATGGGGGTTAAGGCCAGCGGCGGGGTGCACAGTTACGAAGAGGCCTGCCAGATGGTCGAGGCCGGGGCCACCCGTATCGGCGCGAGCGCCAGCGTGGCCATTATCGGAAACGCAAAACCACAAAAAAGCGCCTATTAAACCCATAAAATAGTCCATGGTCTTTAGATATATTGTTCCATTGGAAATATCTGGCGACCTTCCGTTCTTTAAGTGTTAATCTTGTTTATGCCTACAACAAAACATCACCGGTTTTTGCCTCTTATTCTACTCCTGGTTACATCGATGATATGGGGCAGTTCCTTTTTATTGATGAAAAGGGGACTTGTCGTATTCTCCGCTCCGCAAGTTGGTTTAATCCGCATCGGCTTTGCCTACATCGTTCTTTTACCCGTTGCCCTGCGCTCAATTTCCACCATCGGCAAAAAGCAAGCCTTTTTCTTTTTAATTGCCGGGCTTTGCGGAAACCTTCTGCCTGCCATCTTTTTCGCCCTGGCGGAAACCGGCCTCAGCAGCAGTATGACCGGGGTACTAAATGCGTTAACGCCATTGTTCACTTTGTTGATCGGCGTAGTAATCTTTAAACTTCGGATGCATCTGCGTCAACTTTCCGGGATTGGCCTGGGATTGACCGGTTCGATAATCCTCAGCCTTACAGCGGCAACCGGCAGTTTTGGGGTATTTAATTATTATGTGCTCTTTGTTTTTCTGGCAACCCTGCTCTATGGTTTTAATGTTAATTGGTTAAAGCAAAAACTGAGCGATGTACCGCCGCTCCAATTGGCTGCCATGGCGCTTTTTTTTGTGGGGCCCATTGCCCTTATCTTTTTATTTGGCACTGATTTTATAGTTCGGCTGAGCCATACAACGGGTTCCTGGAAGGCCCTGGGCTATATCGCTATTTTGGGTATTGTGAACACGGCCATTACACTCATTTTATTTTTTAAATTTTTAAGGTTAACAGACGCCGTCACTGCCAGTTCGGTCACATATATTATTCCGGTCTTTGCCTTGTTATTTGGTTTTTTAGACGGAGAAGCGGTGTATCCATTTCACCTGCTTGGGTTGTTACTGATCCTTGGCGGGGTCTATCTTGTAAAAAGAAATTGATAACGGGACCGGGCAAGAAAAGGTAAAAGGTAAAAGATAGAAAATGAGCGTCCTTGCGCCAGCCCGGTCAACTTAAAGCTTTGATTCCGAATAGGTGAAATTCTTGAAAATTGTTAGAAGCTTTTTTGGAAAAACCTTGAAAAGCCTTTTACCATAAGGGCTACAAAGAATTTTTTTTTATAAAACTGTGGGAAAGCGGGCGTTGAATATTGGGTAACCAACTTCTGGTTTTACTGAATTAGCAATGAAAAACAGCGCTTTTTAATAACAGTAAAATACCGGTCCAATCCGTTAAGTCTACTCTTCATCCAGGGTCAGGATAGAACACATCCCAAAACAGGAACATCAGAACATGGCCCGCGGAACATAAACATTACCCCCGATTTTTATCTACCAATTGAACCTGTATTTCCTGATATCGCCCGCGGCTTAAACGATAGCGCAGGACGGTCCACAAGGCAAATGGGGCCAGGGCCACTAAAAACCAGGTGGGAATAAGGGCCATGTAAAATACCGTAGAAGGGATTTGCTCACTCAGCTGGGGGTTAAATCCGGACCAGGTCAAGACAAACCCACTTAACAACACACTGATGCTTGTCCCCAACTTGTAGGCAAAGGTATATATCCCAAAATACAAACCTTCGTCCCGTTTACCGCTATAAACTTCTTCCGCATCCACGGTATCGGCCACCATGGAGTATGGGATGGACATAAAGGCGCCGTTCCCGATGCCGGCAAGTACATTAAAGGCGCCAAGCGATAGGATGATTGTATCCGTGTTTAAAGGGAACAGCGGCCACCAGATGTGTGTCCATGGCGCACCCACAAATCCTGTCAGGCCGATTACCATGCCGACGATAACGGCCCATTTCTTGTCATATTTCTTTGTGAACCAAATCCAAAAAGGTTGGGACAAAATGGAAAAACCCAAAATAACCAAACCCAGAATACCCATTTGTGGTCCGCTGAGGTGATAGGCATAGGTATTTACATGAACGCCTATGGCAATACCAAGTTGAAAGCCGACCTCAATAATAAAGATGAGCAAGGCGACCATTAAAAAATCATGGTTTTTCAGGGCATTTAAAAAGTCTGTGTAAATACGCCGTACGGATATTTTTTCACTTTCCATTACCGCACTTCTTTGGGGCAGGCCAGGGATAAATTTCCGCGTTCCCCAAAAGGCGGCAATCATGGTCAACAAGACAAATATGCTGTAAACCCAGGCCATTTTAGGATATGCGGCGGGATTAAGCTGGCCACGGTCATACTGGGGCGTTGCATGAAAAAATACAACCATCGTACCCACCAGGGCAATGATCATACCGATAATATAAAAAGTTGCACGGTACCCCTGCACCGATGAGCGTTCATCATAATCATTGGATAGCTCGGCGCCAAGCGCATTATAAGGCGCTACGAAAACAGTCAGAGCCGTGCGCAAAACCAAAAGCCATAACACAACCTGCACAAACTTGCTGATCTCGCCTGCGGCCGGATCGATGCTCCATAAAAAATAGGTGGCAAAGGCTATGACCAGTGCGCCAAAAAGCAAAAAGGGATGACGCCGGCCCCAGTTTTTTGTGTAGGAATTATCGGAAATAAAACCCATCAATGGATCGGTGACAGCATCCCATACGGCAGAAACAGCCATAGCGGTCGCGGCCCAGGAAGCAGGCAACTTTAAAATTGCCGTGGCATAAAAAATAAAAAAAGAAGCCATAATCTGGTATGGCAGGGAATAACTGATATTACCTATTCCATAAGCGGTTTTCACAAAAGGCGAAACCCCGGGGCTGTTTGGAACCATGTGTCAAATATCCTTTTTATCGCTTCGCCCGATGTGGTTTCGGGTTTATCTTTAGCACATCCATTTTGCCCGAGGGGAACAGGTCCCAGTTTAAATATTCACCTTTATACCATAACTTAATTTGGTCGGTATAGTGGCTGCTGCCGGGATGTCCGGATTGACCAACATCCAAAACCCCAAGCGCATGTTCCACATCATCCATATCTACAATTTGCCGGTAGGTGGCAATATACTTCACCTCGAACGGGGCCGATGTAGCTGCTTTAAAATGAAACGCCGCCCTGTTTAAAGATTCCCCATCACCGGCCATCTCATAGGAGCCGCCATCAAGAACAAATTCCAACCAGGGCAATACATTAGAAAAAGGATGTTTAAAACTGATTTTATGAAAATTTCCCCATCGCCAGGTTTGTGTGTTTTTCTCCATACTGCTACCCAAACTTTCCACGGCTTCTTTCCAACTACGGCGCATGATATCCGCCCGGGTCTCAATCGTTTTAGTTGCCACATTGTCCAACCAATGTGAAGTTGAATCCGCAGAAATCAATTTCCAGCGGTCCTGCGAAACATACCAGTTGTCTAAATAGGCTTCTGCAAGCGAATCGCCCAATTCATCCCGGAAAGTATTAAAGGCATAACGTCTGCGGAAAACTTCATATAAAGAAAAACCCTGAGAATTGGCCGAATTGTCCTTATCTGCTTTTTCTAAAAATTGCAGGTACTTTGCATAAGGCAATGATTTTATAGCCGCCAACTGCTTTGCCCATAGCGGCACCAATTCATCGGCCAGCAATGATTCATGATCATTCTGGATTTTTTGAAAAGATTCAAGCGTGTGATCCGGGTGGGTAATGATCAATTCCCTGACCCTGGCGACCCGGTAACCGGGGGCATATTTTTGAGGGAAAGCACGGATATCATCCGGGGCAAAAGTCGGGTTATTGGCGGATGCGATATAGCCTTCCGGCGGGTTAAATATATGGGGCAAGTCCGCTCCCGTTCGCAGGCCGAGCCATTTTTGTAAGTGGTTTCCACCATCGGCGGGGAAAAAACTGTTCCAATGGGCGGCAGGGTTCCGTTGTGGAATGGAGCCGATCACCTGCATGCCGATATTTCCTTTATCATCGGCATAAAGCAGGTTTTGAGGCGTGCCGTTATAGCCGTTGGCGGCCTGTATAAAATCCCCGATGCGGTTGGCATTGGCCATGCCCCAAAACGCTTCAAAATTAAAGGCCGTTTCATGTCCAATCCATTTCAGGGCCAGATACGATTTGGCCGTTCTGCTGATTATTGGCCCTTGTTCGGCCAGTTTAATTTGTAATGTATCTTGCCGCACGCCAGTTGGCGCATCATCATCTTTAATGTTTATTGCCACCTTCTTTATTTTAAATACTTTATCGATTGGGCCATAGTGATACGTATTGCTGTCCTTTTGAGATACGTGAAGCAGAAAAAGATCCTGAACATCGGCGCCATTATTGGTCAGCCCCCAGGCGATATGGCTGTTTCTGCCAATCAAAACAAAAGGCAGACCCGGCAGCATGGCGCCATATACATTAAGAGAATCCATCATCAAATGGGCCGTATAAAATGTCCCGGGTACGATTCCTCCGCTCATGTGTGTATCATTCGCCAACATTGCACCGCCAGACGCGCTGCGTTGTGGGCCTACCACCCAGCAATTTGAACCGCCTTTAAAGGCAAAGTACGGTTCAAATTCTTCCCCGATTTTCCAAAGGCCATTTTTTTTCAGTAGGCTGGTCTCGTCCTGCGGCGGTATCAAAACGGGCATGTCCGCTGGATAAAACGGCAACAGTTCACGGGCCTTTTTACCGCCGAGCTTTCCCGCAAGCTGCATATACAATATTTCGGATTTATAATTATATGCCAGGCTCCAGGTAAGATATGCACCAACGGCCATACTGTATTCCGGTTTCCAGGGACGGGGCTTTATGCCAAGCAGACGATATTCAAATGGTAGTTTACCATTTTCAATTATTTCATCACGATAGCTGTTTACCCCGGCGGAAAAATCATTTAAAAAACCGCGCATCTGTTCATCTGCCTTGGCATACATGGCCTGTGCCTGCCCGGACAAATCGATGGTATGTATAAATCGATCGGACTTAAAGGCCTTTTGCCCAAAGAGCTCGGCCAGTTGCCCAAGACCTGCTCTGCTGGAAAGCTCCATCTGGAACAGACGGTCCTGGGCCATGGTATAACCGATGGCCCAAAACAGATCATGATTCGACTGTGCTTTTATAAGCGGTATGCCCCAGGCGTCACGCTCGATTGTCACCGGTTGTTGCACGGATTTCTTGACCAGACGTCCATCGATGGTTGGTAATGGACGGACAAAAACGAAATAGTGTCCAATTCCAATAATGGCAAAAATGATAATTAATATAATCGGGATAAATTGAAGTATCCGTTTCTTTCTCATGATGTATTCCCCTCACATAGTTAACCGAAGCATTTGTTCGGCACAACTTCCCCCCCGGAAGACTATCAAATTAGCAGTATTTTTTATTTTTTGCCATTATTTAAACAATTACCCTTCAATTTCATCCATTTATCAATTCCGCTACGTTGCTTAAAAGAGAAAAATATGCTCTTCCCGTTTGGTAGAGATAAAAATATAAAAGGCAGGAAAAACCCTGCCTTTTAACACACCATTAAATCTGAATCAGCTACAACACGCAATATGTCCGGGTATTAAAAACCCACGCGTATGTGGCCACTTAGCAGAAGGCCCAGTTGTGGTGATCCGGGTAGTTCAATATGCTTATTATTTAATAAGTTGTTAACGGACATGCCCACATGGGTGGTCAGGCCGGCGCTAAGCTCCAAAGGAACATCTATATTTAAGTCAATTACTCCGTAGGTTGGTACATTGCCCGTGTTTGTGGGTGTGGCCCCGGTGAAAAAATAATTGGTCACATAACGGAATGTTGCATTTGCAAAAGTACCACGCTTCCACCAGTTTACCCAGCGCATGCCACCCTTCCACGTACGGTTAGGGGCGTTAAAGGTGGGTGTGCTGCTGATATTTGCAGGTACATCTTTAAAGGAGCCCATTTCCTGATAGTTAAAGCCCAGAGTAGTGCTTAATCCACTTGTCAGCTCCAGCTCGCCACTCACCTCCACGCCCTGGATGTCCACTTTTCCAAAGTTAATATAGGATAGGGTGCCCTCGATGACCGGGGCCCCGTTTTTATCGACAACAAAAACGCCATGCACCGGATCGTTGACCAAGGTCGGTGGGCTCAGGAAATTATCATATTGTGTTTTATAAACCGACAGATTGGTATAGACGCCTTCGATGGGGGTGGCCTTGTAATTTATTTCAAAGCCACTTGTTACGGTAGGCTTTAAAGCATCAATGGCAGTTTTCGCCCCTGTGACTGTATTCAGTAAGGTAAAGCCTGCATGGGCGCCACGCAGTGTAAAGGGCAGGCCTGTGCCCGTTATGTCACCAAGTGGCGAAAGGGCATACGCCGGTTGGATGGCCGGGCTTGCGAAACCGGTAACATAAGAAAGTGTAACATTGTGGTTTCCGCTATGATACGAAAGGGCGGCCTTGGGGCTGAATTGACCGCCAAAGTCGGAGTTATTATCATATCGTCCGGAGAGGGTAAACTTTAAACTTTGCAGCATTGCATTTTCATATTGCGCATAAACTCCGGTTTGAGTAATGGAAATTTTCTCACCATTAGGACCATCGCTTAAAAAAGTACCCTCACTGTTAGGCTCGTTTTGTTGCCATTGGGCGCCCCAGGTGACAAACTGATCATCCCCAATAGAAATGTTGTGTTGAAGTTCAACAACATACTGGATCGGTTTATCAACAAAGGTCGTTTTGGCGATGGCGTCTGCCTTACCCAAACCGAGTAGCTCTACCTGTTTAGCTTTTATCAGGTTATAGGTGTCCCCTGCATCATCCTGGGTAACATAGGCCTGTAGGAATAGCGAGCCCATATTTCCAAAAAGATGATCGATGTTGGCCCGCATTTGATGAAACCAAAAATCAAAGTTTTTCACTTGTAAGCGGCCAATATTTGATTGGTTTATATAGTTGGCCCTGGCCAGACCACCAGTATAACTCATTGAAATATTATCATTTGGGTAAAAGTATAAGGAGCCATTGACCGTTGTGTTTTTAACCTCAAAATCAGGATCGTCGCGCAATGGATCATCTTTTGTGGTTACCAACTGGCTCGAGGCATTGACATAATTGGAAAAGTCCATTGCCTTAAAATAATTGGCCGACACTTTATACCCGAACATATTTCCCAATAGGCCACTGGTGCGCAAACCTGCACGTAGCATACTTTGGTTTCCACCCGAAATGTTTATCGATGTGCCCGATTCTTCTTTTGGTCCCTTTGTGATGATGTTGATAACACCCGAAGATGCATTGGCGCCATAAAGCGCTGAATTAGGCCCAACGATCACCTCGATCTGACGTATATCTTCCTTTGGGATACCGAGTGCCGGAGGAAAAACACCGCCTATTCCGGGAAGCTGTGGTGAACGGTAGTCAATAAGCATCAACATGTTTCCGGTAAATGGGCTGTAAAACCCACGGGCGTTAACCTGTTGCTGACCCATACCGGTTTCAAAATAATCAATTCCATTTACCCCTTTTAACAGACCACTCACCGTGGGTTCTTCCTTTACAACCAGCATTTTAGCATCCACGATTTGTATATTGGATGAAGATTCCGACGCCCGCTCGGAACGTCTGCCTGCGGTTATAACAATGGCGTCTGCCGTGGAATAACTTTCCCTGAGGGCAAAATCCAACTGGAGCCGGGCACCGGCTGATGCCCAGATTTTTTTTGATTGAGCGGCGTAACCGACATAGGATGCCTCCACTAAATAATTTCCAGGCTCTAAATTGGAAAGAGTGTAATGTGCATCCTTATCCGCAGAAGTACCACCTATAGTGGTACCTTGTTCATTATAAACAACAATATTGGCACCGGCCAGACCATCACCCGAATTCTTGTCAATAATTGTTCCACTGATGGTTACTTCATTTTGTTGCCCATACAACAAGGCCCCTGAAAAAAACAAAACTATTATAAATAATTTGTACATTCTCCCCTCCCGGAAAAATTTTATGTGAGAACTTTTAGCTATGATATCAATACTTTGCCCGACATTAAAAAATATTTACATATTTTAAAACAATTTTATCCACCCAATAATTACAATACTTATTTATATGCAGAGACGTGAAGGAAAAAAAGGACAGGGTTGATAGAATCCGGACAAACATAAAAACTATGGCAAAAGATAGAGGAGCAGGGTTATAAACCAATAGGAACAGAACCGATTTTTATGTAAGCATTTTGCCTACATGCATTTTGATCAGACGCGCCTTGATACTCTGCCATGGTTGCGCCGTTCTCAAATCGGATATCGGTGTTCCTTGTTCGTAAATCAAAAGTAGGGGCACTTAAGCACAACACAAACCCAACACCGAACATCGATCAACGATTGAAGATTTCTGATCTGCCTGCAATGTGCCGTTCAAAAATCAAAAACCGGTGTTCCTTGTTTGTAAATCAAAAGAAGAATTCAGGAAAACAAACCAAAACTTAACATAGCGGTCTGCCTTCTTCCCCAACGGGGAAGAATATCCAAGCAAAGGGCAGCGCCCTGGTAAAAGGATATCCATAATAAAAAACCCTGAAAGGGTTTATAAATTGTTCCGCCCTGGATTTGTTTTGGGCTAAAGCCCATGGTTTTGTTGTAGCGTTTTGTCTCCCCTACCTAAAGGCAGGGGCAATTGAGCACAACACAAATCCAATATCGAACATCGATCAACGATTGAAGATTGAAGATTTTTGAACTGTTCGACGATGCGTTCTTCTAAAATCAAAAATCGGTGTTCCTTGTTCGTATATCAAGGGCAGGGGCAATAGAGCGCAACACAAAACCAACACCGAACACCGATCAACGATTGAAGATTTCCGATCTGTCCTGATTGCGCCGTTCTCAAATCGGATATCGGTGTTTAATGGCTGAAGCGTTAAAAGGAGTAGAGCGAATAGATAAGGCATCAAAACAAATGCCAATATTAAATTGCTCACTTTTTATGCGCTTTAAATGCGATTATTGAATTAGTTTATTTTTAAAGGCATAATGGGTCAATTCAGCATTATTTTTCATGGCAGTCTTTTCAAATATACGGCTACGATAGGTCCCAACAGTCTTTACACTTAAGTTAAGTTCATCGGCGATTTGTGCGCTGCTCTTACCGGACGCAATGAGGCATAACACCTGATACTCACGGTCCGATAACAGTTCATGTGGCAATTTGCCTGCTCTTTTAGCACCACTGGAAAACTCAAAAGCAAGTTTTTCCGCCATATAGCTGCTAACATATCGTCCTCCCGCCGCAATTCGGCGCAAGGCAATGACCAATTCATCAGGTGCACTTTCTTTACTAAGATAACCACAGGCCCCTGCTTTTAACACACGCATGGCATACTGATCCTCCGAAAAAATACTAAGTACCAATACAGGAAGTTTGGGAAACTCTACATGCAATTGTTTAAGCACATCTAAACCATTTATACCCGGCAAGGAAATGTCGAGGATCAGAATATCTATGTCCATGGAACGCACCTTCTCAAGCACTTCAAAACCATCTACAGCTTCATCCACAAACTTCAAGTCGGCAGTCTCGTCCAAAATTTGCTGTAAGCCACGCCGGACTATGGCATGATCATCCGCTATGAGTACTTTTATCATCGTTTTTCTCCAAATCTATACGGGGTATGCTTACAATAACCATAGTGCCGCCATCTTCTTTCCGTTTAAAAATTATATCGCCGTTCAAATACTGGGCACGTTCACGCATACCAATGATACCGAGGGAATCATGACGGTTGATTTTGTCCAGATCAATGCCTATCCCATCGTCCTCCAAGCTTAACTTGTTCATTTGTGCATTCTGTTCTAAACGGATATATATATTTTTCGCGTGTGCATGCCGGATGACATTGGTCATTAATTCCTGGTAAATACGAAAAAATACCGTGTTCATTTCCTTGTTCAAATTCAAACCCGGCGGATTTGCAGTAAAAATACACTGGATGCCACTGCGCTCTTCATAATCTTTCGATTGCCATTCAAGTGCAGCCACCAAGCCAAAATTATCCAATATTTCCGGACGCAATTTGGACGAAATTCGGCGGACCATGTGGATCGTGGAATCTATTAGGGCGCTCATATTGGTGATTTTTTTTTGCAGTGCGGCTTGATCCTGGCTTAAATGCCTTTTGATATATGCCGCATCCATTTTGAGCCCGGTAAGAAATTGCCCCAACTGGTCATGTATTTCCCGTGAAATATGTGTGCGTTCAATCTCTGCCACATTCTGGGCATAGCGGAACAAACGGCGCATTTCTTCCTTGGAATCGATGAGGCTGCGTTCGGCTTTTTTACGGGCGCTGATATCCCGAACAATGAGCTGCATGGCCGACTCGCCCATTCTGGATATTTCCGCTGCCAACAATTCAACATCTATTACAGGCCCGTCCATAGGCTTTAACACGGTTTCCACCATTTGCCCGCGGGCTTTTCCTAAAAGATCCTTTTTATCAAGTTCATATAAAAAGTCTGAAATATGACGATCAATTATCGGTTGACTGTTTTGGCAGCCCAACAAATGAACGCCGCCCGGATTGAGGTAAATAATATTATTCTGCTGATTGATGACGATAATTGCATTTGGCGAACGTTCAACCAATGCCCGGTATCGGTGTTCGCTTTCTAATAGCGCTTCTTCGACCCTTTTGCGTTTTGTAACGTCCCGGCCCACGGCCAAAACAGCCAGTTTTCCAAAATATTCGATGACATTGGTTACCACCTCTATTTCTTTTATTTCACCGGAGGGTGTAATTAGTTTTTCTCCGACTGGCGGTAAGGGGCCATACGCTCCACGACGGAATATTTCCCGACGTTGTTCAATGACCGGCATGGAATCCGGATGGACAAATTTATATAGGGATTGGCCAATGATCTCATCCGCGGAGGACATGCCCAACATACGCACGGCCGAGGGGTTGACATAACGGATAACATCATCTACATATATTGCGATCAAATCCGAGGCCGCCTCCACCACTGCCTTATAGCGTTTCTCGCTTTCAATTTCAGCCACATATGCGCTTTTGGTGAAATACTTTACCGTAGTTTGCAGTAAGCTCCATTGTTCATCATGTTTTTTCTGACCCAACCAGGAACCCTTCCGGATGATAAGGGTCAAATGCGGGCCAGGTTTTTCCAGTTTCCCGGGTATAAAAAGTTCTGCATTAAGCTTTAATTTTTTTATCTTATTTATTATGTCACCAGGAGGGAGCGAAAAGATATCCCAATCCCCGGGGATATCAATATTGGGATTAAATAGCTGAAAGGAATCGATCGCTGCATACACTACGTCTTTTGATGAGACAATCCAGCCTAAAAATGGCTCAAACGATTTTTCTTCGATCACGGCCTGTACAAGTCTGCTTATAGCTTGTTGAAAAAAGAAACTTTCCCTGCTTGAAGGTCTCATGACCATGCCTCAATTAATTTTTGCAATTTTAAAATATCCAGTTTGGCACAATATGATTTTAAGCTGTCCAATCCGATGAGGTTTTGACAAAACGGAAAACTAAAGTCAACATCATTTGATGTCTGTTCACTACTTTTATTTTGAAAAGTCAATGTCTTACTTATGTTTAAATCCAGTAAACGGGCATATATCCGTCTTGTTTCGGCTTGTGATAAAACATCCGGAATTTTAACGATCACAGGGGTAAAATTTTCGGATACGAAAATTTTTTGCAATTTTGACCACCGGGCCTTCTGCCCCTCGATATTTTGAATTACCCGGTCCCTTTCAATGGTTTTGCGACCCAGCCGCAGAAGGGTAATTGTTTTTTCTTTTTCCGCGATTTCCAGACGAAGGGTCAAAAGCTTATCCAACCAGAGTAGTGAAACAGCGGGCAATGCAAAAAAACTTAGCATCAACGCGGTCGGCGGCATATCAAAAATCAGATAGTCGGCATCAGGGTATTTATCACAAATATGCTCAAAGGCCATGGTTAGCGCATAAGCTTCGATCCCCGGGGCATCCCGGATTACGGAGAAATGTTTTTCCAGGCTAAAAGTGGTAAGATAGGCATAGGCCGCCAAAAATTGTTTTTCGGTTTGTTTCAGATACTTTTTTATCCACTTGTCCCCATCCATCTCAAGGATACGCAGTCCGGCGCCCATGCCCCTGGCTTTTTCTGAAAACGATGTACCGAAAATATCGCCCTGATTATGCGCCGGGTCCAAAGAGGCAAGCACAACATTTTTGCCCTGGGTTGCAAGGGCAACACCGGTTACAGCAGACAATGTCGATTTGCCCACGCCGCCTTTTCCGATAAAAAACAATATATGCTGCATGGCCTATACCGCGTCAAATTTTGAAAACTGTTCCGAAAGCGGGTTTTGGGCCGTACGAATTTTTAAAAGCATGATCGAAAGCTCAACTCTGATATCGGGCAGCAATTCCAGGGTAACAGGTAGCGGCGCAACAGGCATCCCGACAAAAGAACCCACAGTAAGCAGGGCAAATACGTGTTTTAACTCCTGCACTTCCCATTCCAGGTCATCGATGGCTTTTTTACGGTGGATTATGTCCACATCATGAACAAATGACTTTACTTTATTTAGGATAAAAGGAAAAAACCTAAGCCCGGATACCCTGTTTTTATCTCTATGTCCTTTCGCCGGGAATTGTCGTCCTGATTTTCCGTCCGATTTTTTACACATTTATAAACGGCCTTAATTTGGGTACGTCAAAATATATAACAAAAAACAAAACATACAAAGATTCAAAATTTACATGGATCAACTTCCAAATAAACCTTGGGAAAATTTTCAGCCCGGCTGCGGTAAACACCAAATTTTGCTTCCAGGTAATTTTGCATAGAATTTAAAATCAGGATTGCATACATTATGTTTTTATCCGGAGGAAATACATGCGGTCTTTTACGCCAAAATTTATCAGGGAATGGGTCATCATAATCAAGCAGGAGGGCTTCAAAAGCTTTACACAAAAAAAAGGCTGGAAAGTTGTTGCCGGTTTTATCCTGTTTTACCTAATCCGTGACCTTATCCTTTACTTACTGATCCCCTACCTTGTAATCAACAATATTATCAAATGCCAATAAGGAGTTTTCTATGCGCTTCATCATTATCTTGCTTTTATCATTTTTTATCGGTGTAAGCAGCGCCCAAAAACATGAAATACACTTTAATGATTTTTTTAGGATGCAACGTCTGGGCAATTTTTCCGTTAGCCCCAATGGCCGCTACATAGCCTTTGACCTGGCCACACCGGATATCAAGGCCAATAACATTCCCCGTACGGTTTGGATACAAGATTTATCCTCCGGCCAACAAAATCAGCTAAGCCCTGCAGGGATTTCCTGCTCGGACCCGGTTTGGTCCAAGGATGGCAAAAATATATTGTATAACCGTGCCGGGCAAATTTGGGAACATCCCGTACAGGGGGGGAAAGCCCATCAGGTCAGTCAATTTAAACCCGGCGCCGGGGGTATGGTGCTCTCTCCCAACGGACAAAATATATTATTTACCAGTGATGTGGACCCTAATTGTGACACGCCCCAATGCATGGAAGAAAGTTTTGACCGACAGAAGAACAAGGTTGTCCATGCCCGGTTAATTGACCATCTTTTTTTCCGCCATTGGAACCGCTGGCTGGAAGGCAATCGCTCACACGTATTTATTATGGGCAAAAACGGTAAAAACCTAAGGGACATAACCCCGGGTGATTATGATACACCACCGTTGGATTTAGGCAGCAGCCATGATTATGTATTCTCACCTGATGGCAAAACGGTTGTATTTGTACGTAACACCGACCCGGTTGTGGCCACGAGTACAAACAATGATTTGTTTTCCATCGATTTGGCCAACGGGAAAATCAGCCAAGTAACAAACAATCGCGGCAATGACAATGGCCCTGCTTTTTCCGCTGATGGTCGCTATCTGGCCTGGAGCTCAATGGCCCGCGCGGGATTTGAAGCCGATCGTTACCGGATTATGCTACGGGATCTTTCCTCCGGTAAAATACGTGAACTTACGCTGAGCTTTAATCTCTCAGCAAACAATGTAAGTTGGGCCCCCGGCGACAAGAGCATCTATTTTACCGCTGCAGAACGCGGTGCGATTTCTCTTTATAAAGTGGATATTGTCAGCGGAAAGATAAGCGCCGTCTTAAAGGGTCATTTTATTGGTGGGTATAAGTTTATCGATCCAGGCACCCTGGTCTTAAAAATCCAGACCGCCGCAATGCCTTATGAACTTTTTACTTACGATTTACAAAAAAACATTCTTACACAAATTAGTCATATCAATACAAAAAAACTGGCTGGGCTGGACCTTTCCCGGCTGGAAAGTTTTTGGTTTAAAGGGGCCTTTGGTGATTCGGTTCAGGGTTTTATTCTCAAACCACCCCATTTTAACCCGGCAAAACAATATCCGGCTGTTCACCTTATCCATGGCGGGCCGCAGGGCGAATGGGGGGATGATTTCCATTATCGCTGGAATTATCAAATGTTTGCAGCGCCAGGATATGTGGTATATGTAATCAACTTTCATGGCAGCGTGGGTTATGGTCAAAAATTCACGGATGCCGTTTCCGGCAATTGGGGCGATGCACCTTATAAAGACCTGGTTCTGGGCACGCAGTATGTAATAAAGAACTTCCCCTATGTTGACGGTGATCGTTTGGGCGCCGCGGGCGCTTCTTACGGTGGATTTATGATCAACTGGATCGAGGGACATGACAACCCCTACAAATGCCTGGTTTCCCATGATGGCGTATTTGACCAACGCAGCATGTATGGAGCAACGGAAGAGTTATGGTTCCCGGAATGGGAATTCAGAGGTCTATACTGGAACCATCCCGCGCTGTACGAAAAGTACTCACCCTCATCATTGGTGGCAAACTTCAAAACACCTATGCTGGTTATCCACGGCGAAAAGGACTACAGGGTGCCCTACACTCAGGGCTTGCAACTTTTTACGGCCCTGCAACGCCAGGGCGTAGAGTCGCGGTTACTTTTTTTCCCAGATGAGGACCATTTCGTCCGAAAGCCGCAAAATGCCCGTTTATGGTGGCATACAGTTCATAGCTGGTTTGAAAAATATTTAAATTAAAACGATGACCTTTTTGCACAGGCATAGCGGTAATAGATACTAATTATACTCCACAGTACCGGTATAGCGAACTAGCTTAAACAAAAACCCCCATTGTTCTGCAATGGGGGTTTTTTGTAACAAATAATAAATTATCATTTATTATAGACAGGGATCAACCAGCCTTCTGGTGCGTGTTCTTTTCCTTTAAAAAGATCAAAAAACATATCCTGCAGTTTTTTGGTAACCGGCCCGCGTTTCCCTTCGCCCACATTAATCTTATCAACCGAACGAATCGGGGTTATTTCGGCAGCGGTGCCGCTGAAAAAGACTTCATCGGCAATATACAAACTTTCGCGGGGCAATGCTTCGCGGGCAAGGGCAAGACCCATGCGATCAACCAATTCAATAACTGTTGAACGGGTAATCCCTGGTAAAATGGCACTGCTAAGTTCCGGTGTAAAAACGGTTTTACCCTTTACAAGGAAAATATTCTCACCACTGCCTTCGGCAATGAAACCCTGTCTGTCCAGGGCAATGCCTTCGGTAAAGCCATTCACAATCGCTTCCATTTTTATCAGTTGGCTGTTCATATAGTTGGCGCCAGCCTTAGCCATGGCCGGTAGCGTGTTCGGCGCAATCCGGTTCCAGGAAGAGACACATACATCGACGCCGTTTTCCAGTGCTTCGGGCCCAAGATACTTTCCCCATTCCCAAACAGCAATATACGTGCGGATGGGGTTGTTAAGCGGATTAACTCCAAACGTCCCAAAACCGCGAAAGACAACCGGTCGGATATAACATTCTTTTAACCCATTTATACGGATGGTCTCCAATACTGCATCACATAATTCATCAACAGTATAGTCTGGTTCCATGCGGTAAATACGCGCAGAATTTAATAAACGTTGCATGTGTTCACGCAAGCGAAATACTGCCGGCCCTTTATCCGTATCATAACAACGAATGCCCTCAAATACCGATGTTCCATAATGTATAACATGGGACATTATATGAATATTAGCGTCATTCCAATCAATAAACGTACCATCTTTCCACACTTTTTGTCCTATTTTTTCAGACATAAAAACTCCTTATAATATATCAAACGGTTTACTTTCCCTGAATATCCGGCGAGACAGGCAGATATTTGCCGGCAAATGGCGTTACAATTATCGACGTGATTTCCTGCGGGACAACAGCAAACTGGAAATTTTAACCAAGGAAGAAACGACGTTGCCAATGGTCTTTAAGGGCGCTTGTACCTGTTGTTTAAAGCTTGCTTCCATTTGGTTAAGATGCCCGATTGTCTCTTCAATTTTACCGGTGGTAACGGTGAGGCTTTTTGAAACGTTCATAAAGTTGGACATGACTTCCGGTAAGTCTTTATTTATCATATCCAGGGTTGAATTTAATTTGACGATGGAATCTTTAAGTTGAAGAACCACCGGAATCAAAAGTATTACAAGCGCGGTTAAGGCAAGTAAGAAAACTACAAACGCAAATTCCCAAATCATCATTATCCTCAAATTTATTTACGTAAAACCGGCCGGGGGCACGGCCCCCAATAGCACGGGCAAAACTTTTATCGGCCCTCAATTTTTACAAAAAAACGTGAAAACATATATTGGGCCTTTATCTCTCTGCCTGGGGCAAACAATTATGTTTGCCCCCTTCAAACCTTATTTTTCCTTTTTTTCGGGTTCATCATCAAGCGAATTGATCCCTGCTTCAAACTCACGTTCTTCATCTGTTTCCGCGGGCGCAGGGGGCTGTTTCTTTTGGCCGGAAGGTTTTACAACACGATTTTTAAGTTCGTTCAGATCATCACGGATTTTATCTAACTCGTCCTTGGCTTTTCCAAGGATATCCTCATTGTCTGTTAAAAGTTCTTCACGCAGGTCCCGTCCGGCTTTTGGGGCAAACAAGATGCCGGCCAGCAATCCTATGGCACCACCAACAACCAATCCGCTGAAAAAACCACCACTTTCCGAAGACATAACACCCTCCATTTTAATAAAATAAGTTTTCAAAGTCCCCTCTTTGCCAGGGATATATAATT
Organism: uncultured Calditrichaceae bacterium; assembly: GCA_964456445.1. GTDB lineage: Bacteria > Calditrichota > Calditrichia > Calditrichales > J004 > CAYWBI01. The sequence continues at coordinate 40,029 of CAYWBI010000006.1, read as the reverse complement.
TACTACTTTAAATACTAAATAAAAGTAAAAAAAATATCAACCGGAAACAACGGATAATTGATAGTTTTTCATTAATATTTTTGACATGCTAACCCGCAAACATTATATTTCCAAGCTAATATTTAATATGGAGTACATTAAAATGGCAATCCAAACCATTGATTTACGAGAAATGCGCAAAAAAAAATTAAATATCTATGAAGCATGTCTGGTAATTTCCGCACGGGCCCGGCAAATCAACTCTACCCGTGTAGAAGAAAAAAAAGCCAAGGAAATCCTCAACGATGTGGACATGTATGATGAAGCCGATATATATGACCGTGAACTCATGGAAGATATGAAATTTGAGAAAGAAATAAACCCAACGGTTATCGCCCAGGAAGAACTCCTAAGCAACAAGATTCATATTTACTATGATGAAGAACCGGATAAGTAATTTTTGCGCGATATGGAAGTAGTTTTTATTTTAAACAACATCTTCAAGACCAATCACCACAATTAAGGAGTCTTCCATGAAAGTCAAAGAAAGCATTGAGAACCACGTAGCTGTCCTTAGCCTCTCGGGCAAGATGATGGGTGGCCCGGAAACCACTGCCCTGCACGACCATGTAAAAGGCCTGATCAAGGATGGCATTACAAAAGTAGTTATCGACTTGAGTGGCATCAAATGGATGAACAGTTCCGGGATGGGCGTGCTTATGGCCTGTATGACTACCCTCAAAAACTCAGATGGACAGCTTGTTTTGGCACGGGTTGCTGAAAAGGTTGAAAGCTTATTGATTATTACCCAGCTTATAAAAGTATTTAAAACTTTTGACACTGTTGAGCGGGCGGTAAGTTCGCTTAACTAAACGTATTTGTACTAATTGGTTTTATTACATTTTGCCGGGTAAAGTCCGGGATTAGATAAATTTAAAAGGGGAACTGTTTGGTACAGTTCCCCTTTTTGGTTTTTAGTGCATATTACTTATTCTTTTTGTATAATTTATAACCTGTTCTTAACCAGCATATTTCAGAAATACAACGTGTTGGAAAAACTGAAAATCTGAACATCAAAAACGGAATTGAACATCATGGACGCCAAACTGGATCAATTAAAGAAACAACTTGCCCGCAAGGAAATTGAAATGAGTTCCATTATGCACATTGGACGTGCATTGAGTTCAGAGCTTCGTCTCGAGCGGTTGCTTTTGCTGGTTATAAAAGAAGTAAACCGGTTAATGAACGCCGAACGTGGCACCTTTTATATTGTTGACCAGGAAAAAGGTGAGCTGTGGTCAAAAATAGCCCAGAAGGCTGAAATAAGTGAAATTCGATTAAAAATTGGCGTTGGTATTGCCGGACATGTAGCAAAAACCGGTGAAGTAATCAATATCCCGGATGCATATAATGATGACCGCTTTAATCCTGCAATTGATAAAAAGACCGGTTTTAAAACCCGGAGCATTCTATGTATCCCTATTTTTCAGGCGACTAATGACCCGGGCGCCGAGCGGGTTATTATCGGTGTTTTGCAAATTCTAAACAAAACAGACGGTGTGTTCGAAAAAGCCGATGAAGAGCTGCTGGCCAGCATGGCTTCTCAAATTGCCATATCATTAAATAATTCACTGCTCTATTCCAAATTGGATAAAAAGGTCGGTGAACTGGATTTATTGTACGAAACCGAGCGTGAAGTAAATCAGGCCGAAGACATTCAAACATTACTAGAGACACTTATTTCGTTAATTGCCGATACCATTGGCGCGGCATCCGGATTTATCTCGTTGCTCGATAACACATCAACAAGCTTGAAATCCACCGTTGTAAAGGATTTGGATAGCGAAGCATTGCAGAAAATCACACATGATAAAACCCTACCATTGATCCGGCAGGTTATCGAAAAAGGTGAAGCCTACCATAGCAACAACGCCAATGATGACCCGTTCTTTCTGGAGCTTGGTAAAAACCTGGGAATAAGCCTACAGCAGGCTGTTTGCCTTCCACTTAAAATTGATCATAAAGTAATTGGTATTCTGACCCTGCTTAACAAAACCGCGGAAAACGATTATTTCTCCAATGATGATCTTCGATTGCTCAACACGCTTAACAGCCGAATTGGTCGAAGCATCGAAACCTTCCGCTTGCGGGAAGAAAAGATAAAGGCCGACCGCCTGTCCGCCATCGGCAATATGATGAGTACCATCGTCCATGACTTACGTACACCGATGAACAATATTTATGGTTTTGTCGATCTGTTAAAAGATGAAGCCGACGAAGAAATCCGTACGGAATATGCAGACATTGTTATCCAGCAAATTCGCTTTTTAACCAACATGACTACCGATGTACTTGATTTTGCCAAGGGGAAATCAAGTATTCTGCCCGTAAAATGCGCGGTCAATAAACTGTTGGATGATTTTAGCCGTTTCTTTAAGGACGATGTAATCAAAAAGGGATATCAATTTGATTCCAATTGCGCGGTTGCCAGTATGATTTATGTGGACCCGGAAAAAATCCAGCGCATCTTTATGAACATAATGAAAAATGCCCTGGAGGCTATGCCCCCGGGTGGTCATTTTAGTATTGGCGCGGAATCCGCTGGCGATGAAGTTCTTTTCACCCTAGCAGATAATGGCTCCGGGATACCGCCGGAAATAAAAGACCGATTGTTTGACTCTTTTGTAACCAGTGGTAAAAAAGGGGGTACCGGTCTCGGCCTGGCCATAGTGAAAAAATTGATCGAAGAGCAGAAAGGCCACATCGAAGTTGAATCTCAGGTTGGCAAGGGAACAATATTCAAAATATTTTTTCCAAAACTATAGACAGGTTTGTTAAATTTTATGAAACATCTGCCGGTGTTGGGCCGGTAGTTCGTTTAAGGGTCATAAATAAACCCGGACATCACACACTTATGAAAAAATTCATACTTGGTCTTTTACCGGTCTGCCTGCTTTTTTCCTGCGAATCCCCAAAACCGGACACACAATCAAAACCAGGATGGCACGCCATGCGTACAAAAATGGTTCAACAACAGATTATTGCCCGCGGTGTTCGTGCGCCGGAAATCATCGCCGCAATGGAAACCGTGCCCCGCGAACAATTTATCCCAAAAGCCGGAAGGGCCGCTGCTTATACAGACAAGGCTTTGCCAATCGGCGAGGGACAGACAATAAGCCAGCCATACATAGTTGCATTTATGACCCAGCAATTGCATGTAGGCCCCGGCGACCGTGTTTTGGAAATAGGCACCGGCTCCGGTTATCAGTCCGCCATATTAAGCCGGATTGTCGATTCCGTTTATTCGATCGAAATTCTGCCCACATTGGCCAAACGGGCAAAAGCCACCGTTCAATCTCTGCATTACGATAATATAATCATAAAACAAGGAGATGGATATCTTGGCTGGCCGGAGAAAGCGCCCTTTGACGCCATCATTGTTACGGCGGCCCCTCCCTCTATTCCTCCGCCTTTGTTGGATCAGCTTAAAACCGGCGGCCGGATGATTTTGCCTGTCGGGAAGTATGTTCAAGAATTGGTTGTTGTAAACAAAACTACTCATGGTATAAACATGGACAACGTGCTCCCTGTACGCTTTGTGCCAATGACGGGAAAAATCCAGGACGATAAATAAAATTCCGCTCAAAATTCCAGTTTTGATTTTTAATGAATGTACTTTAACTTTCTCCTTCATTTAATCAGGGAGATTATGTATTCAAAACGCAGGGAAAAACTCGCCGCATCCATTATTGGCGCCCGCATGAAAAAAGACCATTGGTTCCGTTTGTACGGACAACTTGTTTACCATGCGCACCGTAACCAAATAAGTACCGAAGAGATCGAAACACTCCAGAATCGGCTTTTAGAAAAGGGTATTTACAGCAAAGCCGAATATTCGCCGAAAAAATATTACCTGCGTATCACGGCATCAAATCGTAAACCGGGAAAAACGAGTCCTTTCGTCTATGGCTTGCTCTTACTTCTTACAATGATCACAACGTCCATTACCGGCTCAAACTTACTGATGCAAGACCCGTTTGAGGGCTGGGATGCCCTGAGCAAAGGCTTTCCCTATGCTTTTGCCTTGCTGTCGATCTTATTTACACATGAAATGGGACATTACCTTATGGCCCGGCGTTATAAAGTAAACGTAACCTTTCCCTTCTTTATACCTTTTTATATCCCGGCATTTCAACCGGGCACCTTAGGGGCATTTATCCGTATAAGATCACCGATTCCAAGCAAAAAAGCCCTATTTGATATTGGCATAGCAGGCCCATTGGCAGGTTTTGCGGTAAGCATACTTTTCCTTTTTATTGGCCTGTACCGACTCCCGTCGGAGCCTGCCATGTGGCATTTTATCGAATCTTTACACCCATTAAACAGCCAGGGCGCCATTGCCCTTACCTTAGGCCATAACCTGTTTTTTAAAGCATTGATCCAGGTTATGGGCAAAGCATACCTACCCATGACGGAAATGTACCATTTTCCATTTATATTTGCCGGGTGGTTCGGTTTGTTGGTAACGGCAATAAATTTAATGCCGATCGGACAATTGGACGGCGGTCACATTACTTATGCCCTGTTTGGACAAAGGGCCGCCCGAATTGCATTGGCTGCTTTTAGTTTATTGGTTGTACTAAACATTTACTTGTTCACCGAACTTAATTCCGTTGCTTATGTGTTATGGATGTTATTGATTTTGATTTTTATCCGGTTCAAACATCCACCAACCCTGGATGATGGGCCCTCACTGGGCCGTGGAAGAAGAATTCTCGGATATTTTTCATATATTATCTTTATTATTTGTTTCTCCCCTTTACCGATTTACATAAAATAAGGTATAAAATGTTTTTTGTCTTCGTCGCCATCATCTTGATTTTTATTCTTCTATGGGGAGGAATGGTCTGGCTACGTAAATCATTATGGGATGTGGTGCACCGCAACCTGCTGGATATGGAAGACCTGTACGATGGTACGGTTATTCGTGATGGTTTCGCTTCCCGACCGGTATTTCATGGTAAAGTCAAGGGTAAAAGTATTACCATCAATTTTAGTTCGTCACGGGCGGGAAACAAAAGGCAAAATTATATTGACATAAGTATTACAACAGACATATCAACAACCCTGACCATTGCCGAGGCCAATTGGCTGCAAGACCAGGCAACCGAGGGGCAGGCCCCAAACAAATCAACCATTGAAACCAAGAAGGGGATTATTTATTATTTCATGCCGGCTTCAAACGGTCAGGTTAAAAAATTGGCCGGCGAAAAATCATTTATCGAAATATTAAATAATTTTGATAATTTGGCATACATCTTCGTCGGCAAAACCGGCACGATCTGTGAATTTTATACCGAGACCCTGGATAAAGACACGGAGATTGAAATTATGACCGAACGTTTGGAACAAATCGATAAGCTATTGCAAAAATTAAAGACGATTAAATAATAGTCACTTCAATCATGAAATTATGTAAATTCATTTATGTTATCATTCGGAGTAAAATAATTCCGGTGGAAGAAATTATAAGCCCGGATAAAAATACGCACTTGCGATCGGCAATTTGCTTGACAAACACAAAAGAAACCAGGTAAATAAAATTATGACAGAAGAAAAAGAACAAATTATACCCAAAGACCACCGCGCAGGATATGTAGCTATTTTCGGCTTGCCAAACGCAGGAAAATCCACCTTGCTTAATGCGCTGATGGATATGCGTATATCAATTACCTCGCCACGCCCACAAACGACCCGTCAGAACGTGCTGGGGATTTTAAACAGCGAAAAACTGCAGGTTATCTTCCTCGATACCCCCGGGATGGTAAAACCTAAGTATGGCCTGCATAAACGAATGAACAAGCAAATCAATTCTGCAATGTCTGATGCGGATCTACTGATTATGATTGTTGATGTTACGGATAAAAAACACCCGGTGGAGATCGATGTACAAAGGATAAAAACCTATAATGCCGACAGCATCCTGGTCTTGAGCAAAATTGATCTTATCGACCGGAAAAATTTATTGCCCTTAATCGAGCTCTATAAAAACTGGTATAACTTTAACGCGATTATTCCCATTTCCTCGCTAAAAGACGAGGGGCTTGATGATTTAAAAAACGAAATTTCGAAACACCTTCCTTTTAGCCCGCCATACTATCCAAAGGATCTGCTGACCGATCAACCGGAGCGCTTTTTTGTAGCGGAACTTATCCGTGAACGTATCTTCAATTCTTTTCATGAAGAGGTCCCTTATGCTACCGGGGTACTAATCAACAGCTTTAAGGAACGGGCAAAGGGCAAGGATTATATCGAAGCGATCATCGTTGTTGAACGCGAATCACAAAAGGGTATTTTGATTGGGGCCAAAGGACAAAAGTTAAAAAAGGTTGGCAGTGTGGCACGAAAGTCTATTGAAGAATTTTTAGGCCGGCCGGTCTATTTAGATTTACGGGTGCGTGTACGTGCAAATTGGCGGCGTGATGAGAACAAATTAGATCAATTGGGCTATTAAACCCAGGTAAAGCGATGAAACCAATACTGCTATTATTCGATATCGACGGAACACTCTTAAGCGGACACGGAGTACCAAAACAAGCTGCAATGGAGGTAATGCGCCGAAATTATCCGAATTATAAACCCAATGGTATTTTTCACTTTGCCGGCTTAACAGACCCACAAATATTTAAAGAAATTCTGATATTGTATGGCGTAAAAGATCCCACCCCGGAACGTGTAGATTTCCTGATTGCAGAATTTATTGAAACTCTGCGAAAAAAAGTAACCGATGAAGACCCACCCCATGTGTTAGCCGGTGTTAGATCGCTTTTAGAACGCTGCCAGGCACAGGACAATTGTTATCTGGGTCTTGTTACAGGGAATGTAAAAGATGGCGCATATATCAAATTACGTACTTCGGGTCTGTATAGCTATTTTGTCACCGGTGCTTTTGGCGATGACAATCACAACCGTAATTGTTTGCCTCCTATTGCTATCAAACGGATGGAAAGATACTATCAGTTAAAATTCAGCATGGAGAACACCTGGATAATTGGTGACAGCGCAAGAGATGTGGAATGTGCTTTAAAAAGCGGGCTGCAATGTCTCGCCGTGGAAACCGGTCTTGCATCAGCCAATGAATTGAAAAATGCAGGTGCAACATATCTTGTAAAGAACCTGCTTAATACCGATAAAATCATGGCACTATTTAACCAGATCGATAAATAACAACCCGAACTTTATAAACAGGGCCCCCTGATGAAACACCGATACAAAACCTGGATGACCTGTTATTTAGATGAATAGCTTGGATTAGGCATAATGTTCATACATCGCTATAAATCCATGGTAAAAATCTTTATAAACATGTAACTTTAAAACATGCATGATGAGTTAAACAAAGGCTGATATGAACACAGTCCGAACATATAGAGCTAAGAAAATCCTGATAATTGGCGGTACGGCAGCCGGTAGCAGCGCGGCTGCACAAGCGCGAAAAACAGATCCACGCGCACAAATCACCCTTATTCAAAAAGCGCCCGTTATTAGTTTTGCCGCTTGCGGACTGCCCTATTTTATAAGTGGTGAAGTAGCCGCGCCCGAAAAGCTGCTTATTCGCTCTATTGCAGATTTTGAGGCACAGGGCATAAAAGTATTAACCGCACATGAGGCGTTGAATTTTAACAGTATTAAGCGCAAGGTTTATATCCGCCGACTGAGTGATGGCCACTTATTTGAATTGACCTATGACCGTTTGATCATTGCCACAGGGGCAAACACAGTTTCATTGCCCCTAGCTAACCCCTTGTTTAAAAATGTTTTTTACGTCCGAAACCTAAGCGACGGCATGGGAATCAAATCCTTGCTGGAAAGCGGTAAGGTAAAAGATGCAGCGATCATTGGCGGCGGATATATCGGCTTAGAAATGGCTGAAGCCCTGCATAAATGGGGAATCAAAACTTCTATCATTGAAAAAGCTTTAAAAATCCTCCCACGCAGTTCCGATGAAATAAACGATATCCTAATGACCGCTCTGTTGCAAAAAAACATTACCATTTATCTGAACAATGAACTCAGACAAATCAATGGCGCCTCCGATGAGGCCGAATTGATTTTGGCCAGCGGCCCGATTCTTCGGGTACAGTTAATCATCGTGGCCATTGGAGTAAAACCCAATGTTGATTTTGCCCAAAGCGGCGGAGTGGCCCTGGGTAAAACGGGCGCCATTTCGGTTAGTCCCAAAATGGCTACCAATATCCATAACGTCTATGCTGCCGGCGATTGCGCGGAAGCACACCATCGAATTACCAACCGCAACCATTATGTCCCATTGGGTACAACGGCCAACAAACAAGGCCGGGTAGCCGGAATCAATGCCGCAGGCGGGCACGCTATTTTTAAGGGCATCTTGGGAAGCATGGCGGTTAAAGTTTTTGATATTCATGTGGCGCGCTGCGGATTGTGTAGCGACGGAGCGTTAAAATACGGTTTTAAGGCGGAAAGTGTTTTTATAGCGGCCCATTCACGGGCATCTTATTTTCCATCTGGAAGCCCGGTTTGGATAAAACTTGTTTTTGAAAAAAGAAACGGTCGTCTGCTTGGCGCGGAAATGGCCGGAGAAGAAGGTATTGCCAAAAGAGTAGATATATTTGCAACGGCGTTGCAGCAAAAAATGACTGTATTTGATATATGTGCACTGGATTTAACCTATGCCCCTCCCTTTGCCCCGGTTTGGGACCCGGTTTTGATTGCTGCCCGGGAAGCCGCAAAAAAAGTAAAGGCATAGCGGAAAAATATTTCAACCTTTAGAAAGATGTATCCGTTGCGAATTGGCAACCGGCGTTTTCCAAAGCCCGTATCCGAAATCCCCCGGTTTTTCAGGTTCAGGGTGAAACAAACGGCAATCAGGTTTCTACAAAAATATTTATTTCTATAATCTGTCCCAAAAAACATGGTCATACCTTTTAGCCCTAAACAAATTCGGAACAAAAAGGGTTGCCCCGGTCAGCTTGTTCTTTGTGTTGCCTTTGATAGAGTCCGGTTTTATCCTAAGGTGCATGATTTGCACAATAATGTTTTCTTTGTGGGAATATTTAACAAGAATCGCTGGTTTTTAAACCAATAAATACTATATTTGCGCAACGCATTTATCAATCACGCCAATGAATAAAATGAAAAGAACTATTTTCCTGTTGATTTTGTTATCCGGACCGATGCTTCTCACGACATCCTGTTTGAGTGATGTTTCCCATGAGAATCCTCTGGACCCAAAAAGCGGCAGCACGGGCTACATAATCAGCGGTATTGTCAACACGCGTTATGCCCCCTATCGGCCAGTGGCCAACGCGGTGGTCAGTTTGTTTCCGGGAAACAGTAAAGTCTTTTCAGATAACGATGGGAACTTTATCTTCTCAGGGGTGGCCCCGGGCGCATACACGGTTTATTGCAGCGCTGATGGGCGTAGTCGGGATTCCTTAAATATCCAGGTAGCTACCGACCGGAAAATCGATTTTTTCTTGGACGGCTTACCTTTTTTTGAGGGCATATCGCTTACCACGCATCATATCTCCCGCTTTTTCCCTGTGGATGATCTTTATTTCCTGCAAATCGACGCCCAGGTAAATGATTTGGACGGGATTGCCAATATTAAGCAGGTTTCTTATGCCATACCCGCGTATTCGGCCAGCGATACATTGGCCATAAGTCTTAACGCAGGCTTCTTTAGCAGCCGTCTCAACATTGAAAATCTACCGATCAGCAGCATCCACTCATTGATCGGACGATCATTTATTCTAAGCGTAACCGATGATCCCGGGCAGACCATACAATCCGATCCACGGTATTTAACACGGGTAATCGACCCCACCCCTGTTGTGATATCCCCTACTAATTTACAGGTTGTGGCAAATGACTCCATCACATTTGCCTGGCAAAAAACACGGTTGCCCTATTTCTTTACCCAATCAATTGAGATATCGCAAATCAATCTTGGCTTGCTGACACGGGTGGCGGAATTTAAAGCAATTCCCAGCGGTCAAACTAAAATGACCATAGAAAATACGCAGCCCACCAGCGATTATATTTGGATACTTTCGGTAAAAGATGAATTCGGCAATACAAGCAGCTCCAAAGAAGGCAGCTTTCATATAAGTAAATAAGGAAAAGATAATGGCTCTTTTAAACCCATTTGAAACACTTTTAAAAATTAGTGAAGAGATAAACGCCACGCATGAAATTTCTGTCTTGCTGGACCGTATAATGGATTCCGCCCTGCGCGTGTTAAATGCGGAACGTGGCTTTATCCTGCTAAAAAAAAGGGCCCAAAAAGATAATTACGAAATTGTAACGGCCCGCAACCTTTCCCGGGAAACGATAAAATCCATCCGCGATCACTCCAGTAGCGTCGTGCGCCAGGTTATCGAAAGCAAAAAACCGTTGATCAGTATCAACGCCCAGCAGGATGACCGGTTTAGTGGAGCAGAGAGTATCGTCATCCAGAAAATACATTCGGTTATGTGCACTCCGCTTATCTACAAGGATGAAATCGTGGGGGCCATTTATATGGACCGGCAGATGTCGAAGGATAAATTTGACGATGAAAGTCTGGATTTTCTAAATGCCTTCTCGATTCAGGCGGCAATCGCAATCCAAAACGCCCGGATGTTCAATGATTTGCAGAGGGAAAATAAAAAGCTCAAAGAACAAATTTCCCTTAACGATCTGTTCCCGGAAATAATAGGCAGAAGTGAGCCCATGCAACGGATATTTGAAGTTACACGCAGTGTGGCAGCTTCTACTGCAACGGTGCTTATCGAAGGGGATTCCGGGACGGGAAAAGAACTCATTGCCCGGGCCATTCATAAAAACTCCCCACAGGCCCAAAAACCATTTGTACCAATTTTTTGTGGCAGCCTGTCGGAAAACTTATTGGAAAGCGAACTTTTCGGTCATAAAAAGGGCGCTTTTACAGGTGCAATGGAAGACAAACCCGGGCTGTTCGAAGAAGCCGATGGCGGCACTGTATTTTTGGATGAAATTGCCGAAATCGGCATGGATGTACAGACAAAATTACTACGTATCATCCAGGAGGGCGAATTGAAGCGGGTGGGCGATACCAAGTTCAGAATTGTAAACGTGCGCATTCTTTCCGCCACCAATAAAGATTTATTGGAAGAGGTCAAGCAAGGGCGTTTCCGCGAAGATTTGTATTACCGGCTTAATGTAATATCCATAAAGATGCCACCATTAAGAAAACGGGCCGGTGATATTATCCTGTTGGCCGAACATTTTTTAAAATATTATGCCTATAAAAACAAGAAATCCTTTAAAGGGTTCTCAAAAAAAGCGCTGCAATACCTTCAGGAGTACGATTGGCCGGGGAATGTACGCGAGTTGGAAAACACCATTGAACGGGCTGTTATTTTATCCAATACAACCGAAATATCCCCGGACGTATTCCAGTTAAGAAAAACCGAACCACGGATGCCCATCGGGAAAACACTTAAAGAAATCAACAAATACGCCATTCTTCAGACAATTGAAATGACCGGCGGAAACCGTACACGGGCAGCGCAAATTTTAGATGTTTCCCGACGATGGCTGCAATACCAGATTAAAGAATGGGGCATGTTAGATGAAAATCAAGAATCATGAGATCATTGCCGAGATCAGCCGCGGCGCCCTGACCACCGTTTACAAAGCCCGTCATTTAAACCTGGACCGTCCGGTTTTATTAAAAGTACTAAACCAACAATGGCTCGGGGAAAAGGATTTGCTGGACCGCTTTCGGCGTGAGGCCAGGATAAGCGCACGTTTACAACACAAAAACATTGTCAATGTGTATGATTTTGAAGTATCCGAAAATTTGGTTTATATATCCCTGGAATTCGTTGAAGGTCAAACTCTGCAACAGTATATCAGGGACAATAAAAACCTGGCTTTCGAACAGATACTGAGTGTTTTCATGGATTTATTGCGTGCCCTGGCTTACGCGCATAAAAGTAAGGTAATCCATCGCGATATTAAACCTGCAAATATCCTGCTGGATAAAACCAGGCAAGCCCGTTTAACGGATTTTGGCCTGGCTTCCCTTGCCGATGCACCGGAAGTTACATCGCAGGGCCAAAGCATGGGCACACCGGCCTATATGGCGCCGGAACAGATACAAGGGGGAACGGCCAGCCCACAAAGCGATCTTTACAGCCTGGGAATGACTATTTATGAAATGCTGAGCGGCGTCAATCCACATCAGAAAGATAATATTGCATCCACATTGCAATGCGTCCTAAACAATCAAATTCCCGATATCCGTAAAATCAGGAACGACATCCCGGATTCATTTGCCGAACTATTGATAGCCATGCTTTCGCCTGATCCTGAGAACCGGCCACAAGATGCACAAGGGGTGTTAAAACAGATAGAGAAATTTAATGTTTCGGAAAAGGAAAGTAGCCAAACGGTTTTTAAGCGCTCGCCCAAAATAAAGTTCACGGTTCAAGCGGCGCTGTTCCTAACCGTGATTGCAGCAGCGCTAATTATATTTTGGCCGTCTAAAAACCCATCTGACAAAACCCAATCCGGCGGGATTGACACGCTCCGGTCGGAAAGCCCTATCATCGAGGCAACTAAAATAAAGACGGATACGGCGCTTTCTACACAGCAGGCAGAAATAGATCGCCCAAATAAAGGACGTCCAACAATGAATATGGCGCTCAATACCGTAAAAATTGTAAAGGAAACAAATGCCCCTCTGATCGCGGGAAAAGGCACACTTTTTATAACGTGTTCACCCTGGGCAAAGGTATTTATTGATGGCGATTCCATCGATGTAACACCGATGCGAAAACCCATCATACTTGAGGCGGGGGCGCACCAGTTAAAACTGGAGAACCCCAACTATTTTTCACATGTGCGAAAATTTGACATAACATCCGGCAAGAGCGATACCATATCCGTTAGTCTTAAACCTGCTTTTGGATATCTTAGCTTAAAAGTATCGCCCTGGGCAAAGCTCTATATCAACGGGCGTTATAGAGAAGACACTCCGCTTTCAGGCCCTATTGTATTGGCCAGCGGACAGAATATAATAAAACTAAGCAATCCGGCATTCCGCTCGATAACCGACACGCTTTATATAAAACCGGGGCAAACCATTGAGAAGCGTTTTACCTTTGCCAAATAACTGGCACAAAGTTTGAAATAGAATAAAGACAAGGAAACAACAAAATAATTGGAAAAACTATGAAAACTCTTCTTTGGCTTATGCTTCTGATCAGCCCCCTGATCTGCGACACCTGGGAAGATGGTGTGCCCTTTAATACGCCGCGTGCAGGCGCCAGTGCCGTGACGTACAACGGAAAAATTTACTTGTTCGGTGGAAAATCGGTTGACAACCGCGTTTTAAACACTGTTGAAGTTTTTGATCCGGGCTCCAATACCTGGGATTCAACAGCGGTTTCAAATTTTAAGGAAGCACGCTATAATGCGGCGGCAGTTCTTTGGCAGGGCAAGATTTACCTGACAGGCGGAGGGGGCTATAACGACGAGGTCTTAAAATCGGTTGAAGTATATGACCCTGTGCATAATTCCTGGGATGAAGTGCATGAAATGCGCAAGGAACGCAGAGGGCATTCGGCTATAATTTTCAATAATCATATATATTGCTTTGGCGGACAAAAAAATAGTATTGAACTCGTTGATGAAATCGAATGGTTCGACAGTACAAAAAGCGATTGGGAAGAGGCGGACTTTGATCTTAACAATCCCCGCGTGGCATTTTTCCCGGCTGTGTACAATAACCAGATATATATGTTCGGCGGCTCTAACTTTGGCCCTCCAGTTGCAACCGGTTATAAAACAGAATTTGCCGATAGCGAATATACCTGGATAGGCATTGATTCACTGAGCCAGCCCCGATCTTATGGCGCCACAGCCCGGATAGATTCTCTTATATACATGATAGGGGGAGAGACTCAATCCGGTAAAACCAATCTGGTGGAAATATATAACGCCAATAGCAACACACTACTGCATGGCAAAGACATGCCGGACGCGCAGAGCGGGATGGCCGCTGCGGTTCTTCAGGGGAAAATTTATGTCATGGGCGGTTATCAACTCGACGAAAATGATGTTGAAAACGACGTTCATATTTTAACGCCAACCGTCTCGGCATTGCCGGATCCGCCCAAGACCTATCCTCAAAACATCCTTTTAGCCAAGGCTTACCCCAATCCTTTTAACGGGTTTGTCAGGATTGATCTCAATATTCCTTTGAGTGGATATGTACAAATTGATATATTCAATACAGTGGGCCAAAAAATTGTCCGGCTTTTTGATGGCAATATACGTTCGGGAAAACATTCTTTTCGCTGGAATGCCCACACCGGAACCGGCGCAAATATTTCATCCGGCATGTATCTGCTTACCGTTCAGGCGGGGCGCTTATCCAAACGGGTAAAACTTGTCTATGTCAAATAATGCATCTTTGATCCTTTATATTACGCTTGTCTTGTGCGGGCTAAGTACGCTTTCTGCACAAAACCGGGATTATGAAGTTTTTCAACTCCGTTTTTTATATAACGAAATTAAATTTGAAGACGTGATCGTTCAGGGCAACAAATTGTTGACCCGTCCGGAATTGCTTAGTAAAAAGGAATTAAGTGACATCCATAAATTTATGGCGCTGTCCTTTTACAATCTTTCCCAGATCGATTCAGCCCGGGCGCATTTTTTTTCTTTATTGTCCATTAACCCGAAATTCGAACCGGACCCGGTCCGTACATCCCCAAAGATCATACGTTTTTTCAAGGAGATAAAAACAGAGTTTTTACAGAATTCAAAAAAATCCCGTCTGCTGGCATATAAAAAATATATTTTTGTAGAAGACATACGTCCGGGCGCGGCGCTTCGTTCGATGATTTTTCCAGGCTGGGGACAGCTATATAAACACGAACCGTCAAAGGCATATATCCTGGGCGGCGCTTTTTGGGGAAGTGCGTTGATCACAGGCATCACCTATGCTATCGAGCGTGATCGCCGCTCCAAATACCTTCAGGAAAACAATCCCGGGCTTATCGCCAAGCGCTATGATGATTACAACACACTTTCTAAAACACGGCGATTTATGCAATACAGCCTGATGGGGATTTGGGCGCTTTCGGTAGGCGATGCACTTTTTTCAGAATATAACCCTCAAATTCAAGTCGGTGACACAAATATTGGGCTCGCAGTTCAAATTCCTTTTTAAAGGCAAAGCCACAATCCTTCCGCCTTATCGTTAATGCTCAATATATGCCTTAAGCGCCTGGGCGTTGATATCGATTAGTTTTTTTAGCTTGGGCCGCACAAAAAACGCATTTATCACCCGTGGGCTGATCGTATCCAAAGTATAGTCAATAATCCATGTCAGCTCGGTTGTCCCGTCGGCAAGAGAATGCAGAGAAATACTCCCGTTTAAATTTTCAATTTCCCCATACCGTTCATGCCCGATACGGATAAAATCGATGCTATAGGCGTTTTCGCGGGTACGCACCTGCTGATTGACCATCAACGTTCTATCGCCAATGTTATAGCGGATTTGCCTGGCGCTATGTTTGTAGTTATATAGCGGTGAGAGATCCTTCATCCATTTGGAGTGCTCGTCAAAATTATGCACATTGTTCCATACCACATCGACCGGGGCTTCAATTATAAGCGATTCCCGAATAAGGGTGTGCTTCCCAAGGATTATGCCATAAACAATAAAGGCAAGAGCGATTAAAAGTAAAGCCCCCCCCATACCAAAAGTAATACGTATCAGGTTTTTAAATTTCATAAACAAATATACTTTTTTTTTAAATTATATGCACATCCTTCTTTTCAGTGTTTTATCAAAAGCTTGCTAAAACCCTTATCGATCCGAACCGTAGATAACCACCGGAAACAAATACTTATGTTATTCAAATTGGGTATCACCCAACAAAACTTTATGAAAAAGTTGACAATGTAAACAAATAATGTTAACATCTTCAAAAATCAACAAAAAACAAAACTGTTGGCTTTTTAAGGATGTCAGGATATTACCCTTTAAACTACAGTAATAATAAAAAACATTTAAGTTTCAAGATTTGTAAAGGAGAAATTTAAAAATCTGAGATAGACTGACGACATATAGTTTTCTTATCAAGAAAGGTGGAGGGACTGGCCCTGTGAAACCTTAGCAACCTGCCGGATGGCAAGGTGCTAATTCCTGCTCAGCAATAAGCTGATGGAAGATGAGAGAAGAGACTTTTTAGATCCTCTTCTGGAATACTCCGGGAGAGGGTTTTTTTTTGCCCGGATTCTAAACAAGCAATAAAAATCCGGCCCATATTTATTATAAAAAGAATAAAAAACAACATCTATCAACAATCACAAAGAGAGGTACGATATCATGGAGACATCAGTAAAAAAGGACAGGAAATACCGTTTTGAGACATTGCAATTGCATGCAGGCCAACAACCGGACGGTGCAACAAACGCAAGGGCCGTTCCAATATATCAAACAACATCATTCAACTTTGACAGCGCCGACCAGGCAGCATCATTGTTTGGCCTCAAGGAGTTTGGCAATATCTATACAAGAATAATGAATCCCACGACAGCCGTTTTTGAAGACCGCATTGCCGCGCTTGAGGGCGGGGTTGGAGCTCTGGCCACTGCATCGGGACAAGCCGCCCAGTTCCTGGCTATTTCCACTTTGGCACAGAGCGGTGATAATATCGTGGCAACGAGCTACCTCTACGGAGGGACTTACAATCAGTTTAAAGTTACACTGCCAAGATTAGGCATCGGGGTAAAATTTACCAATGGGGATAGGCCGGAAGATTTTGAAAAGGAAATAGACGATAAAACAAGGGCCATTCATATCGAAACAATTGGCAATCCTAAGCTGAATATAGCGGATATCCAAGCTATTGCAGATGTGGCCCATAAGCACCACATCCCGCTTATCGTTGACAACACCTTTGGGGCCGGGGGCTATCTTGTGCAGCCAATCAAACATGGCGCGGATATTGTCACCCATTCTGCAACAAAATGGATCGGTGGCCATGGCACATCTATCGGCGGCATAATAATTGATTCCGGCAATTTTGACTGGGGCAATGGGAAATTCCCTGTTTTTACGGAACCCAGCCCGGCCTATCAGGGGCTTAGCTTTTGGGATACTTTCGGGCCGGCCAGCCCGTTTAATAATATTGCCTTCATAATCAGGGCACGGGTAGAACAGTTGCGCGATATTGGGCCATGCATCAGTCCTTTTAACTCATTTTTGTTTTTGCAAGGATTGGAAACGCTATCATTGCGTGTGGAACGACATAACAGCAACGCTTTAAAACTGGCCAGATGGCTGGAAAATGACGACCGTGTGGATTGGGTGTGTTATCCTGGATTGGAGTCACATGCCGACCATCAATTGGCGAAAAAATATATCCGGAAAAATTATTTCGGCAGTATGCTTGTTTTTGGCATTAAAGGTGGCCTTGAGGCCGGTAAAAAATTTATAGACAATGTTCAGTTGTCCAGTTTGCTGGCAAATGTTGGCGACGCCAAAACGCTTGTTATCCACCCAGCGTCAACCACACATCAACAATTAAGTTCATCGGAACAAAAAGCCTCGGGCGTATTGCCGGAAATGGTCCGGGTTTCGGTAGGGATTGAACATATCGATGACATCATAGAAGATTTTGACATTGCCTTGAAACGGGCAATCATTTAAACGTATAAAACAGATTGGGATAAAATGCGTGTATTAAAATTTGGCGGATCATCTCTTGGAACTACCGATGGGTATAAAAATGTTCTTAATATAATCAATCGTAACAAAACCGAGTCGCCCGTGGTTGTGGTTTCTGCGCTTGGTTCGACAACAAACGACCTTGTACATCTCATAAGGCATTCCATTGAAACGTTGTCTGTTTCCAAAGAATTGATCCATAACATCCATGATAAGCAAGTGAAATTTGTAAACACATTTGTCATCGCTACGGCCAGAGGATCATGCATAAAATATATCGAGGCAGAAATTTTGCAACTGTCAAAATATCTCCATGGTATAACTCTTTTGCAAGAATGTCCGCCAAAGACACGTGACGCCATATTAAGCTTTGGAGAAAAATGCAGTCAATCCATTTTGACGGCGGCACTAAAAAGCATGGAACTTCGGGTGGTCACTTTTCCTCCGGGAAAATTAATCCGTACAAATAGTCATTTTGGTTCCGCACAGGTAGAACACAATCAAACACTGTCACTTATTCACAACGCACTGCAAAACCGGGAAGATGAATGCATCACTGTCCTTGCCGGTTTCCTGGGGATGGATGATGATGGAGAAATAACCACCCTTGGCAGGGATGGCTCTGATTATACAGCCGGATTGATAGGTAAAGCGCTCAATGCGGATATTGTTGAAATTTGGAGCGATGTGGACGGTATTTTGGACGGAGACCCGCGGCTATTGCCTAACGCTCAATTAATCCACGAGCTTCATTATCACGAAGCGGCTGAAATTGCTTACTTTGGCACTCAGGTTCTGCACCACAATACCATCTACCCTTTGGAAACATCACAAATACCCATTGTTATGAAGAACACCTATAACCCCAACTGCCCCGGCACGAGAATTACGGCAATGGACAACCGGCATCATAAGAACATAAAACTTATTACATCAGTCCAAAAAGTTCTTTTTGTAAAAATAAAAGTTGCAAAACCAGGAAGGGCCACCATCATACTTTCCCGTTTTTTTGATCTGCTTGATCATTTGAAAATACGCCCGTTTATGGTAAATCAAAGTTCAGCGGATGCGTCATTTTCAGTGGCTATTGCTGAAAAATTTCAAAGCCCTTTCCGAGATGAATTCCATAATATGTTTATGGATGAGATTTCGTTAAATCATATTATCTTGGCAAAAATGATTCCTGATTATTGCATTGTCAGCGCAATTGGATTGGCAATTGCTGATAATCCAAAAAATTTATCTCTGTTTTTTTCTGTCCTGGAAGAGCAGGAAGTGAGCCCGGTTAATATTTCACTTGGCGTTTCAGGACACAATATATCCGCATTGGTAAAGGCTGAAGACGGAGAACGGGTCGTAAAGGCATTTCATCGTCATCTTATTACAAAAACCCATAAGAGTGAAACAATCCTATGAAAAAAGTTTTACCCGGTAACCAGCACCAAAAAGGGCATAAGGGTTATCATGTCCCAAAAGTTGTGGAACTAAATGGCTTTATGCTTGAAAGCGGCTATACCTTTCCCTTTGTAGATGTGGCTTATGAAACATACGGAAAATTAAACGCTGAACGATCCAATACAATATTAGTTTGTCATGCCCTCACGGGAAACTCACATGCTTCAGATTTCAACAATCATGCTCAAGGTCTGTTATCCAGGCATAATGGTTGGTGGGATTCCCTGATCGGACCCGGCAAGGGATTGGATACCAATAAATATTTTATTGTATGCAGCAATATTTTAGGCAGTTGTTATGGCACGACCGGTCCATCAAGTATCAATCCACAAAGTGGGAAAGGCTATGCGGCATCGTTCCCGGAAATTACAGTGCGTGATATGGTTTCTCTTCAGAAACGGTTACTTGATCATCTTGATATTTCTGTTTTGAAATTGGTAATCGGTGGTTCGCTTGGTGGCATGCAGGCTTTGGAATGGGGATTGCTTTTTCCGGAAAAGGTAGAACGATTGTTAACCATAGCAACCTCCGCACAACATTCTGCCTGGGCCATCGGGTTGAACCAAGCGGCACGATTAGCAATAAAGAATGATCCCGCCTGGGCAGGGGGCAATTATAAAAGTCAACCGGCAAAGGGTTTCGGTCTCGCCAGAATAATTGCAATGCTATCCTATCGTAGTTTCCAATCGTATCAGCAGGCACATGGTCGGAATGTATATCAAAGTGGCTCCGGTGAAAATGGGTTAGCGCTATTTAAGGAATCCCCCCCTACCTTTGAGATGGAACGCTATCTTCATTATCAGGCCGAAAAAATTACGCAACGCTTCGACGCGAACAGCTATATTACCATTTCCAATGCCATGGATAATCATAACGTCGCCCGCAACCGTGGGAAACTAAACGAGGTATTATCGAAATATAAGGCCAAAACAATTTGTATGGGCATTAACAGCGACCTCCTTTACCCTGCCCAAGAACAAAAGGAATTAGCAGCGCTTATACCCAATGCACAGTACCATGAAATAAAAAGCCATCATGGCCATGATGCTTTCTTAATTGAGCATGAACAAGTTGCCCGGAGTGTCCGGGAAATATTAGGTGACAAATAATATATTTTTTCAATATATCCAAATGTTTCCAATCTTCTTATAAATCAGACGGTCCCGACATCTATCAATAGTGTTCTGAAAACATCACAAGACATACGGCCCGAAAAATCATTTTTATTAAATCGTCCGCGGTGATTGGCCGATAATTTTTTAATATAACGATTTTTTGTATCTTAACGACCTGTTGATAAAACGACCGAATCCATGTCCATTTATTTTGATTATGCAGCATCCTCTATTATCCATCCTAAGGTGGCCAATGCCATCTATGAGTGGCATACAACCGGCTGTGGAAACCCATCCAGCGTCCATCGTGAAGGCCAAAAGGGACGGATAAAAATCGAGAGCGTGCGTGATAGTGTCGCAGCGTTGATTAAGGCCAGGGCAAAGGAAATACTATTTACATCGGGGGGCACAGAAGCCAACAACCTGTCTATCCGTGGTCTGCTAACATCAAAACCTTTATCGGGGAAAAAACACGTAGTCATCTCCTCAACAGAACATCCATCTGTAAACGAGACGGTATTGCACTTAAGAAAATCGGGTTTTGAAGTGGATTTTATCCCGGTTTCGCAACAGGGGAAAATAGACACCGACGATATAAAAAAACGTTTACGCCCGGATACCGGACTGGTTTCCTGCATGATGGTCAATAACGAAACGGGGATTATATATCCGGTTCAGGAAATTGCGGAAATCTGCCGACAGGAAAAGGTTATTTTTCATTGTGACGCGGTTCAGGCTTTCGGCAAGATGGCCATAAATCTGCAGAAGTTCCCGGCAGATTTATTGTCATTTTCCGCGCATAAAATAAACGGGCCGAAGGGTGTTGGCGGCTTGTTTGTTCGGGATGGGGTGCCGCTTGATAAACTTTTTTATGGAGGCGGGCAGGAAGCCAACCGGCGCCCTGGCACCGAAAACATTGCCGGAATTGTAGGACTGGGCCGCGCGATTGAATTGTTTTCCGATGCCAATAGCGAATGGCAGCGCCTCGGTCTTTTGCAGCGTGTTTTTGAACGTGAATTGATCAAAAAATTTCCCGGGACCATTATCATTGGTGCACAGGCGCCCCGGTCGCCATATATCAGCAGTGTAGCCTTTCCCGGCATTGACAACCAAAGCCTGTTGCTTAACTTAGATATGCACGGCCTGGCGGCTTCTGTTGGCTCTGCCTGTAGTTCGGGCAGTATCCGGCCATCACGGGTTATATCTGCCATGGGTTTTACAAACGAGCTAACCCAATCGGTTATACGTTTTAGTTTTGGCCGTTTTACTACGGAAAACGAAGTTGATAAAGGTCTGGCCATTATCTGCGATGTTCTGAACGGGATGCGCAAAACTTAAACAGGACCAGTTGGGAACGTGATTTTACTACGTTCCCGGAGGATGTTGTTTTAGCAACGAAATATTTCATACGTATAAACAACCCGGTTTGTATATAAAAAAATTTTACGAAATCATCTATGAAGTTCCAGCCGATGGACAGGACTTTTGAACATCGTTTAACGGTTTTTAATGAGAGAAGAAGCGCACTGTGGCCTGTAGTCAAATAAAATTGGAAAAACCATATGCAAAAAGATGATATCGGTGGAAAGGTTTATGACGCCACCCTGTTAAGACGCATCCTGAGTTACACACGTTCGTCACGTGGTTTGGTGGCGCTGGCGGTATTTTTAATCCTTATCACATCCGCGTTACGGCTTGTGGGCCCCATTTTTACCAAATCCGTTATCGACGTCTATATTCCAAATGGGGACAGGGCCGGGTTAAACCGGACGGTTGCCTTATACATCGCGGCCATTGTTGCCATATTCTTTATCCAGTATTTGCAGACATACATCACCCAACTGATCGGTCAGCGCTTGATGTATGACCTTCGTGCGGATATTTTTAAACATATTCAGAAGCTTTCACTCAGTTTTTTTGATAAAAACCCTGTAGGCCGCCTGATGACCAGGGTTACCTCGGATGTGGAATCTTTAAATCAGATGTTCACCCAGGGCGTGGTAAATATTTTTGGCGATATTTTTCTGCTCATCGGTATAACCTGGGTCATGTTGGAGATGAACATAGAACTGGCGCTTTGGACCTTTATTGTCATTCCAATGTTATTTGTGATTACCCTCGTTTTTAAGAAAAAAGTTCGGCTGGCCTTTCGGGATATCCGCAGAAGGCTGGCACAAATCAACACCTATTTACAGGAAAACATCACCGGGATGAACATCGTACAAATCTTTAACCGCCAAAAAAAGAACTACGATGATTTTAAAATCATCAACCAAAAACATACCGACGCCCATGTGCGCACGGTGGCCTATTATGCCATTTTTTACCCGGTTGTCGAATTGGTAAGCTCACTGGCATTATCTATTGTTTTGGTACGTGGTGGAATTTTAAAGATAGAACATCTCGCGAGTTTTGGCGCACTCGTAGCATTTATCCAATTGGCTCAGATGTTTTTCCGGCCAATCAGCGATCTCTCGGACAAGTTTAATGTCTTACAGGGGGCCATTGCCTCCGCCGAACGGGTTTTCCAACTTTTGGATACCAAACCGGAAATTACCTCCCCGGAAAATGCAAGCCTGCCAAAACACAACAGTGGGAACATTCGTTTTGAAGATGTCAGTTTTGCTTATAATCA
The DNA here is from genome assembly GCA_964456445.1 of uncultured Calditrichaceae bacterium. Lineage (GTDB taxonomy): Bacteria > Calditrichota > Calditrichia > Calditrichales > J004 > CAYWBI01. The sequence continues at coordinate 17,093 of CAYWBI010000006.1, read as the reverse complement.
GGACAATCTGGTTCTAAAAGCTATTTCCTTCGAAATTCCCAGCGGGAGCAGCGTAGCCGTTGTAGGACATACCGGCGCAGGTAAAACCAGCCTTATCAGTCTTCTCGGTCGTCAGTATGACATTCAAAAAGGACGAATATTGCTGGACGGTCAGGATATCCGGCAAATAGGTTTACATCACTTACGCAGTTCGATGGCGCTGGTTTTACAGGATGTCTTTTTATTTAGCGGAACCATTTTGGACAACATAGCCCTGCATAATCCGGCGGTGACCCGTGAAGATGTTGTCCGGGCGTGTGAAAATGTTAATGCCCACAAATTTATTAAAAACCTTCCAGATGGATATGACACCGTGCTCAATGAACGTGGTTCAATTTTATCCATGGGTCAACGACAATTAATTTCTTTCGCACGCGCCTTAGTTGTAAACCCGCAAATCCTGGTTCTGGATGAGGCGACCGCGAATATTGATACTGAAACAGAAATACTTATCCAGGAAGCCTTGAATTTTATGATGCAGGGCCGGACGTCAATTATTATCGCCCACCGGCTTTCCACTATCCGGCATGTGGATAAAATCTTCGTTTTTCATAAAGGTCATCTTAAAGAAAGCGGCACTCATGATGAATTGATCGAACAAGGCGGGCTATATTATAATTTATACAAGTTACAATACAAAGATCAGGAAGAACGTCTGAGCAAACAGGCTTAGGCGATCTTTTCAATTTGCAGAGCGGATACACACAACCCTATCGGAGAAAAAAACTCTATGCACGCACTCATCCAAAACGACGCCGTCGTCCTTGGTCTGTTGATTGTGATACTGGCCTTAATCTTTATAACCGAGGCAAGTGTTAACCCCTATATAAAAAAATTTTACAGCGTAGTTCCTGCACTTTTGCTTTGCTATTTTATACCGTCGTTATTTAATTCATTCGGTATTATTTCCGGTGACAGCTCGCATCTTTACTTTGTTGCCTCGCGTTATCTGTTACCGGCCAGCCTGGTGCTTTTTACGCTTAGCATCGATATGAAAGCCATATTACATCTTGGCCCCAAGGCATTGATTATGTTTCTTGCCGGGTCATTTGGTATTATCATCGGTGGTCCGTTGGCCATTTTAATTGTTTCCGGTTTTGCGCCGGATATTGTAGGTGGTCATGGCCCAAATGCCGTTTGGCGGGGTCTGGCCACCGTTGCCGGCAGCTGGATTGGCGGTGGGGCCAATCAAACAGCGATGAAAGAAGTGTTTCATGTTGGCGATCAGATTTTTTCGGCAATTATTACCGTTGATGTGATAACCTCAAATGTATGGCTGGCCGTCTTATTATATGGGGTCGGGATCAGCAAACGCATTGACAAATGGTTCGGCGCGGATGCATCGGCAATCGAAGAAGTTAAGAACAAGGTTGAGAAATTCCGCAAAAAGACGGCCCATATCCCATCTTTAAAAGATTTTATCTCCATTATGGCCGCGGGCTTTGGCCTGACCGCCCTTGCCCATTGGGGGGCCGGGGAAATTGTTCCCTGGATAAAACAAACAGCGCCGTTTTTAAAACAGTACAGCCTTACATCTACATTTTTTTGGATCGTGGTTATTGCAACGACAGGCGGCCTGACATTGTCCTTTACCAAAGCCCGCAACCTGGAGGGCGCCGGGGCCTCGATGTATGGCAGTTTTTTGCTCTATATGCTGGTTGCCACAATCGGCATGAAAATGGATATATTGGCTATCCTCGATAACCCTGGCCTGTTCCTTGTGGCCGCAATATGGATGCTGGTACATATTAGCATTTTATTAACGGTGGCAAAATTAATCCGGGCGCCATTCTTTTTTACCGCGGTCGGCAGCCAGGCAAATATTGGCGGGGCGGCTTCTGCACCGATCGTAGCTTCCGCTTTTCATCCGGCGCTTGCGCCCGTGGGCGTCCTGTTGGCCGTTTTAGGCTATGCATTGGGCACATATGGCGCCTGGCTTACCGGCATTTTGATGCAGGCTGTGGCGCCATAGCCTAAACCATCCTACCGGACACGGGTTCTTGATCGATAGCCTTGCGTTTTTTTAGCAGAACATATCCATATATAAAAACACTCAGTGTCATCCCCGGTATAAAAGGCTGGGTCCCCCATAAGGCACGCCCCAAAAACTGGCCTGTAAGCAGCCAGGCAACGCTCACAATAAAAGCAGTCAGTAAATTTACAAATGTTGCTTTATTGGAAATTTTTAAACGTGGATACAGGACGGCCATCACCGGCAGTAACAACGGTGGAATAAAAACACTTCCAAGGTTATACCATAAGGCCACAATCGATGGGGCGGACCAGATAAGCAATAAAGCGATGACCGCCGTTAATACAAGACCCTGCCGGGTATAATGTTGAATTTCGGTATCACTGTTTTTTTTATTTAACCGCGCCACCAAATCCTGGCCATAGGTTTGAGCGGACAGAAAGGTGAAACTATCCACCGTGGACATGGCAGTTGCCAGCAATCCGACGATAAATAAACTGTAAAAAAACGGTGGTAATACTTTTTGGGCCAATATCGGGTAAACCAATAACGGTGACGTATCCTTTAATATATTCACGGCATAGAGACCGGTATTGATGGTCATGATATCAAACAGCAACCAAAATGCAATGGAAAACAGAATTCCGTTGCGGGCGGTTCGGCTGTTTTTTGCGGCGGCAACGCGCTGATGGAATGATGGATCAATAAAAGTCCAGCTGGCAATAAAAAACCAAACAAATAATTCCTGCCAGCCGATTCCGCCGGTCAATGATTTATGAGACGCCGGGAGGGACACAAAATTTACAACAGGCATGTTGAAGTCAAGAAACAAATATAAAACCAGAATAATAAAACCGCCATACATCAGGATAAATTGCAGTTTATCGGTACGCACGACCGAACGAAATCCCCCCACAGCAACATAAACAATCGAAAAAAATGCACTGCCCAACGTCGCCGGGATCAGTGAAACCCCAAAAACATAACCAAGAATCACGCCACAGGTTAGGATATATGGCGCGGGAGAGGTAATGAACAAAATGTAAACGCTGCCGATAAACCCTGTTTTTTTTCCGTAGTTCCGGTAAAGCAAATCCGGGATACCCATATACCTGGCAAGCCGTAATTTCTTTGCGGCAACCAGCGCAAACAATGCAGCAAAAACATAATAGGGCAAACCAAATACCGTCCAGGCAGAAATACCAAAACGGTAAACGAATTCACCCACTCCAAGAATGCCACCATACCAGGTCGTGACCAGCGTGGCAATCATGGCCGGCAAGGTTAAACTGCGCCCGCTTAAAAAAAATGTTTCGTTATCCGGTTTACGCTGGCGTACGGAAACCCCAAGATAAATCAATCCACTTAGGTATAAAATGACGGCGATGGCATCCAATGTCATACTCTACCCCTCATGCCTTAGCCGATACATAAGCAAACGTCCGTCATCAAAGGAAATAACTGCATCGCTCCGGTTTACTTTATTGCTGACGCCGATAAACCCCGGTTCTATCCGGGGATTTTCCAGCGGGAATTCGAAGCCCTGAAGCCTCAGATTGTTTACGGGTTGCAAGGCAAAGAGCGAGATTGTATTGCCAATTGAATTTGAAAGCTGCGTTGTTCCGGGAAAAATAACCGACAGACTGCCAAAATTTTCGTGCATAAACAATGGGATATCAGCGGTATAACCATGCAGGATCAGAATATTGCCAATGGTATGATCGACACGTTTACCAAAGGCGCCAATGACATCGATACGGGTTGGATTTAACGAGCATGCATAATTCAGCGCCTTTTGCATATCCGTTGTATTTTGATCACTGATACGCAGAATTTTTATATCTGGCATCTCCTTCCGGGAACTATGATCATACGAATCCAGATCGCCAATAAGACAGTCCGGTTTGATCATAAATTGCATACAGGCATTTATCCCGCCATCGGCGGCAATGATGTATTCCGCCAGATGCGCCCTTTGCAGAATCAGTTCTCTGTTTGCTTTTTCCCCATTGGCCACGATTAAAATATTTTTATCTGAACTCATACTTTATCCCCCCGTAAAAGGCACGTGTTGCCGCGGGGAAGAATTCATCACCCTCACCATAGGCCATATACTTACGGTTTAATAAATTGCTAATGCGGAATTGTAGTACAAATGCATTTGACGGCCCAAAGGCTATTTTATAATGTGCACTTAAATTCACCGTATTGTAAGCCGCATTTTTAAGCATTTCATTTTTAAAATTATCCGTATAAAAAGAACCAACAAATTTGTTGCTCAATGATACGAAAATCTTGTCCCAATTATAAGTTATACTCAAATTAGCGAGCATATCAGGAAAACCCACAATAGGGTTGCCATCAAGACGGACACTGTCATTGGCCGTATTATAAACGGTATAGGTCAAAAGACGGTTACGGCTAAACGATGCGTTTCCCGCCACTCGAAATCGGGATAAAAAACGCCAGGCGCCGCTCAATTCCAGGCCATAATGACGGGTATGTTCGGCATTTCCGGTTATAGGCTGACCAAAGCGGTCAACCTGCCCCTTCTTAATAATTTCATTTTTAAAATCCATTATATAAACATTGGCCTTCAATTGCCACAAATCGCGTTTTATCCCCAGGCCAAATTCCAATCCGGTCAAGGTTTCCGGTTGTACCAATGGTGCGTTAAAATCATATCCGCTGCTATCTGCCAACAAGCTAAACTGGGGGGTCACGGCTCCCCATGAGGCCGGGGTCCCGGATTCGGCCGCATCATACAGGTTTTTAAGACGCGGTTCCCTGGTTGTGCTATAAAGGCTAAAGTAGGCATTGGAATTGCGGGATAAATTATAATTTAGACCAACACGCGGGTTCAGAAATTGATAGGGAATTTTAAAATCGGTGCCAACAAACTTCTCGTCAAACAAGCGATAGCGTTTATAGACATATTGCAAATCGGTTTGTAGGGTAATCTTACTTGTCCAGAGATAATTTTGATGATAATAAACAGAAAAGATATCTTTGCCGCCGTGATATTCGTAAAAATGGCGGCCATTGTCGCCGACAATATCCGTCCCGAGGCCATCGCCTTTTTGCAAACGGCCCCAATGCAGGGAACGATGGTAACGGATTTCCGCCCCAAAGGTAATGTTGCCATCCCGCGTTTTGAGTATCATTTGCGGCAACCAGCCAAATTGTTCATTTGCCACATAGGCGCGGATCAGCGCATTTGCAGGTATTGTATCCACGGCATAGCCGAATTGGGGCGTTAAACGAAAATATTGTGCGGTGCCCCAGGAACCGTCATAATCAAAAAAACCCTTTCCCGTTACATAAAACAGGCTGTTGTTCAACGTCATTTTTTCTGACACCTGCCATTCATGGAGCAATTCTATATGCGGCTGGCTAAAATTTTCTGTTTCATCATTGCGACGCGGATAAACCGATATACTACGCGTACCATCGCCATTATCCGAATAACTAAAGCCCGTGAGGTTTTTGCGTCTCAGGCGGTTATCATCGTTAAAGGAACGCGGAAGGCCATTATAAGCCAAGCCATCTTTTATCGGCCCACCATAAAAATGCAAACGCAGACTACTGTTCGTATCGTAACGGGCGCCGCCGATAAAAAAACTGCTGAAATCCGTCCAGGCCCGCTCACGATATCCATCGGATTTGATGGCGGAATAGCGGCCAAAAAAGATATAATGATCGGCAAGAAGTCCGCTGTTTACAGAAAACAATTGTTTACGTGTATTGAATGATCCCAAACCATATTGGGCTTCCATCCGGAACTCCGGAGAAAAATTATTGCTTTTAATATTGATCGAACCTCCAATGGCCGCCGGCCCGTAAAATGCATTTCCGGCACCGCGTTGCACCTGTATCTCTTCGATATTCGACGTTAAATCCGGAAAATCAATCCAGTAAATATTATGGTCTTCCGGGTCATTTTGAGGGATGCCGTTTATCAGTACGGAAATGCGCCGCTGGCCAAAACCGCGGATGCTAAGATAGTTATAACCCAGGCCGTTTCCGTTTTCTGAGTAAAAAGTCGTTGACGGTAAATCGGCAAGAAGCTCGGGAATATCCTGCGTCGTATAACGGTTTTGCAGTTCTTGTTTGTCGATATTGGAAAAAGTAACAGCGGAGCGGCGCTCGTTCGCCATGGTTGCCACGGACGTAACAATGGGCCCTTTTAAGATATCCTGGCCCAGACGCACATTGAAGGTTGTGTCCGTCCGGGCAATAAAGGTTCTTTTCTCCCTGGCATAACCCATATAATTAAAGACAAGTGTAAGACGGTTGCCTCGTGGGACATTGACCAGCAGAAAACGACCATTGGCATCGGTGGACGTCCCGATGCTGCTGTTTTCGATATAGACATTGACCCCGCTCAGGGTTTGATGGTTTTTGCCAGCGGTCACCTGGCCACTTATAACAATATCCCGGGCAAGCCCAACGGAAATTAATAGTAATATAACAGATAATAACTTGATCATGTTTCCAACCTTATAGTTAGTTTATAAAAATCAATGTTTAAGGGACGTGAGAGAAAGGTAATTTGGATAAAAAAAAACGCTGTTCCAAAGAGGGGCAGCGTGTGAGTAATCCATGCTCCCTCCGCCGGCACTACCCGGATCAGGTTTTAAGGGTGTAATCTCAGTTCCGAATAAAAGCCCGGAACACCCCCGCGTCTCTATTTTTATTCCGGTTTTACCCGGTGTAATCCTTTAATCTTCCAACGCTTTCTTGACTGCCTTTAAGTCGTTTAAACGTGCTTCAATTTGTTTTTCAAGCGCCTCAATTTCGGAACGGATATTTTGTTTGTCTTCCCCGCTTATCGGTTTGGGCCCCTTTTTCGTAATATCTTTAATGGCATGCTGAATAAGCTCGATTTGATTGTTGTGATTCTTTATCTCATCCAATAAGACCGGCAAGGTTTCATGGTTTTTGAGACCATCAAAATTATTTTCCAATAAAAACGGATAAATGGACTTACCAAGCACGGTCAGTTTTTTTTCACGGACGCCTTCAAGCTGGTACAACTCAAATTTAAGTTTGGCAATTTTACTAAATTCTTCGGCAACGTCCTTTATGGAAACCGCGTTGCTGCGTAAATTATCATAACTCTCTTCAACACTTCTTTTTAAACGGGATATAAAATCAGTCATTATGCCTTCTCCGGCGATTGTCTTAAAGGTTTTTTGTCTAAATCGATTATTGTGTATATTTTACAAAATTTATAAAAGCGAATAAATTTTTTATTATGGATTTAGGGAAAATGGGGTGGATAAAATTTTATTGTTTAAAAGCCCATTGAAAATATCCCTATCAAGGTAGAAACTTTTAGAAAACATTGCGAGGGGAAATGCTTTCAAAACGAACGGTGCTAATTGTAGAAGATGAAGAAGCAATTATGCTGGCCTTACAGCGGATTCTTGATCTTGGCGGAGAATATGAAGCAATTACCGCTTCGGATGGTGAAAAGGCACTACAAAAACTTCAGACCGTAATACCCGATCTGATCATTTCGGATATCAGTATGCCCAATATAGATGGCCTTGAACTTTGCCGGCGTGTAAGGGAAAACCCCATCACCCAATCTATCCCATTTATATTTTTAACGGGCAAAAAGGAAAAACTGGTGGAAGGCATCTCGCTTGGCGGGGACGATTTCCTGCTTAAACCGTTTAACGTGGATGAGGTGCTTGTCAAAATGGAAGCCATTTTCCGGCGAATGGACCAAACCCGCGAACAGGCAGGCCAACACAAGGGGCGCTTAGATGAACGCTCGGTGGATGAGCTGATTGATCTCTGTTTAAAAGAAAAATTGAGCGGAACACTCATCTTGCAGCAAGAAGGGGAAATCGGCACTTTGTTTTTACAAAACGGCGATATCACCGATGTTGAGTTTGAAGAACTTCCGGCGGACGAAGCATTGGATACATTGAGAAAATGGCGGCATGGCAATTTTATCATCCGCCCGGTCGGGATCAATCTAAATACGGGAATTGCCGCCCATGTACCGGAAATTGATGTAACTTCTGCCGTGGAATTTGAGCCGGATGTCTGGTGGATAGGGGCGTCCACAACACAAGATGGCGTGTTAAAAAACAGTTACCTACGCTGTTTTAAGGGCCCGGAAAAAAAAATCAATTTATGGATGGAGCCTGGGGCCCCTGCGCACTTTAATGAAATAGCCGATAAAATAAACCATGTTATAAAAGATATTAATAAAATTAACATTTATGTCTTGCCCGAGGCCGCACCGGATGTTTGTCTTAACAGTATGTTTTTAAGAAAAATGAACAGCAGGGCCATTTGCATGACGTCAAAACAAACCTGGCAATTGGCACGGTTTTATGATATAAATCCAAAGAGTGTAAAAATGCTGGAGCAAAATGGCCAACCGGTCATCCGGCTGGCATCAGGGCAAAGATTAAAATTTATTCCGGTCCCCTTTTGCGCGGAACCCGGCTCATTTATAACCTACGACGTGGAGCGCCAGGTGCTCTTTAGCGGCCTGCTGTTTAGTTCAAATGCATCATCATCCAATGGCCATACATTTTTTATGACAAAAGAAGATTGGCCTGCCATGCGTGCATTTCATAAACGGCGCTTGCCAGACTCCAAGGCATTACACACGGCTTTGACCGCCATTAAAAATTTAGACCCCGCCCCCAAATGGATAGCCCCACGTTATGGTAAAATTATTTCATCAAATGATTTCATCTTTTTCCTTAAAAGGCTGATGGAAACACAAGTTGGCTTAAACAGCACCGACACCGCGGGAACAAAGCTACTTAGCGGTGCAATCAACAAATTATTGACCCAGCTTCAAGGTGTGCTTTCAAAAGAAGACGCCTTAAAAAAAACAACGGATAGTCCTGTGCTATCCGCCGTATTGGATATCTCCAATGGACTCGTCCGTTCAGTATATTCAAATGACATGCAAACATTTAAAACAGTTATTCGGGAATTATGCCGAAATGAGGATAGTTTAAAGATAAACCAAATAAAGACTACCGCACTAAAAGTTGCGTTTGACGCCGGACTGGACTTGCCGGATCTACAAAACGCTGTTGACGGATAGAAAAAACGGGTATATTTCAGATTTACTGAACAAAAATAACTTAGAATCCTTTTAATAATATTCGAAATAATTACTGAAAAAACATCCATTCCGTGACATTTCATCTTAAATTAACAATTCTTAAATAAAGAGACAGAGAAGACCCATGCAAAAAGTAACCATCAGCCGTAAATTTGAGTTTTCCGCCAGCCACCGTTACTGGCGGTCTGATTGGAGCGAGGAACACAACAATAAAGTTTTCGGGCTATGTACCAGTCCCTATGGTCATGGCCACAATTACGAACTTCATGTAACTATCACCGGCGACATCGACCCGGATACGGGAATGATCGTAAATTTAACGGTTTTAAAAGCCCGGGTTTTAGCCATCCTAAAGCAATTCGATCATAAGTATTTAAACTTAGACACCCCCTACTTTAAGGATAAAATCCCGACTACCGAAAATATTGCCCTTGTGCTTTTTGGGCTTATCGAAAAAGACCTGGCCAGGGATGGATTTAATCTTGTAAAAATTAGATTATATGAAAAACATGACCTATACGCCGATGTTTGGAAGGGTGAAGAATAATGATCCATAGCAGTCTGTCGCGGGAATACCATTTTAGCGCGGCTCATCGTTTAAACTCAAAGGCGCTTAGCGGAGATGAAAACATCCGGATTTATGACAAGTGCAATAATCTGAATGGTCATGGTCATGACTATACGTTGATCGTTACACTGTGCGCCGCCCCGGACAAGATAACCGGCATGATCATTCCCCTAAGTGAGATGGATAAGGCCGTCCACCGCGTGATCGATAAACTGGCCTACAAACATCTCAATAAGGAGGTACCTTATTTTATGGATAAAATCTCCACAGCCGAAAATATCATCCGTTTTCTTTGGGACGAACTCGAAGCGGCACTGCCCGCGGAAAAGCTGCACCACCTAAAGCTATGGGAAACAAACAACAACTATTTTGAATATGGAAAGGAGCGCTGCTCTTGAAAAAGATGGAAGATGCTGTTGCCCAAATATTAAAAGGCATCGGCGAAGACCCCTCGCGCCAGGGTCTGCAAAGAACCCCACACCGCGTCGCAAAAATGTACAAGGAAGTTACGGTTGGATATAACCAGAACCCGCGGGACATAATTAACGGCGCAATCTTTGACGTAGCTTATGATGAAATGGTTGTTGTGGCCAATATTGAATTTTATAGTTTGTGCGAGCACCACATGCTGCCCTTTTACGGCGTGGCCCATGTGGGTTATTTACCGGACGGACGGGTTATTGGCCTAAGCAAAATCCCACGTTTGGTGGATATGTTTGCCCGGCGTTTGCAGGTGCAGGAAAACATGACCCGTCAAATTGCCGATACCATCCAGGAAGAGCTGAACCCACAGGGCGTTGGCGTGGTTGTGGAGGGCCATCACATGTGCATGATGATGCGCGGCGTGCAAAAGGACCGGGCTAAGATGATCACATCCACACTGCTTGGTTCATTTAAAGATGATGAAAAAACCCGCTCGGAATTTTTAAGCTTGATAAGGAGCCAACGTGCCGGAACTCTCTAATCTTGCCATCGTAACCGGCGCCAGCCGCGGGATTGGGGCCGCTATAGCCCGTATGTTTGCCGAACAGGGTGTGGCCGTTTTACTGATTTCCCGTACGGAACAAACACTCCACGGCATAGCTGATTATCTCGAAGCCGAGGGCCTAAAAGCCTATGTTCTTGGCTGTGACGTTACAATGGCCACCGACCTTGACCGTGTGGTCGGATTTGTGGAACGTTTTGATGGTAAGCTGCGCTATCTCGTACACAACGCCGGGATTGCCCATGTGGGCAATGTGGCCGAACTTAACCCCGCCGATTGGCGGCGGATGCTGGAGGTGAACCTTACAGCCCCCTTTATGCTCACTCAAAAACTGTTGCCGCATCTAAACAAAGGCAGCCAGATTCTGTTTATAAATTCCGTGGCCGGTAAAAACAGCTTTCCCGGATGGAGTGGTTATTGCACATCCAAGGCCGGACTAAAAACCTTTGCCGATACCCTGCGCCAGGAAATGCGGCCCCGGGGAGTTCGCGTTGCAACCATTTATCCGGGGGCGGTGGATACAAATATCCATGATAAACTGCATCCCAACTGGGACAGGACAAAGATGCTAAAACCCGTCCATATTGCCGAGGCTATTCGTAATATTATCATTCAACCTGAATCTGTGGCGATCAATGATCTGGATATCGAAAATATTGCCGGCGTGTTTTAATAGGCATCTCTGATTTAAAACAGCATGGCCGTTACATAAATTCTGATATTTATTATAATAAAAAAATTAACAGATTTGTTCATCATCGGCTTGCCGCAGATTGTTTACTTCCCCAAAACAATAAAAGAATGACAAGGTTTTTAGATGCTATGGTTCCACATTTGAAACACTTTTTTGTAGATTTTTTTTTCCTGCCTTTATTCTTTTACCTGCTTTCCCTATTTTATTCATATTGACTGACAATATATATTATGTGGTTGCGGACCAGAAGTTTAGAAAAAAGGGGTTCGGGAATGATGATACTTTTCCGGAACCACTTTGGAAATTACAAGAAGATGATATTCCCTTGCATAGAATAAAAGTATATCCATTTCAACACAGGCATTAGTAGTATCATTTCGTACGGATCAAAATGATGCGGAGCTAACGGAACACTTACATGCTGCGCAAACAGGTTTCGTTCTTGAAAGGAAATTGATTTAACCAATGCCCAAAAAGGCGCTTACCCATAAACTTCGGCGGGCGTCGGGCACGTTGCGAAAAATTAATTCGGGTACAATTAATATTAAACGATTTCAGGTTACCGTTTTGTGTGGCCTGGTAGAACATCCCAAACAACCGGCACCAGTTTCATAGTTTATTTTAAGCGAAAGGGTTTTCCATGGGCGAAGCATCCGTACAAACAAGCAAGAAGGATATCCGGGAGAAAAATCATTTTATAATGAACATGCTAAAGGATGTGAAGGCCCTGGAGATAATGCTTGAACGGGGTATGTTTGAAACTGGGATTGAGCGGGTTGGCGCAGAGCAGGAAATGTGCCTGGTAGATAGCCATTGGAAACCGGCCCCGGTAAATATGAGTGTGCTCACAGAGCTTAACGATCCACATTTTACGACTGAACTTGCACGTTTTAATATGGAACTAAATCTTGACCCACTCGAATTTAAAGGGGATTGCCTGGCAAAAACCGAACAACAGTTGCGTAGCTTTATTGAACGGGTCGATGAAAGCGCCAAAAAATTTAATGCGCATCCTATTCTTACAGGAATTTTACCGACTATTCAAAAATCCGACTTAGAGCTGGAAAACATCACGCCCAATCCGCGTTATAAAATCCTTTCGGATTTATTACTGGAATTCCGTGGCGGCTATTTTGAGCTGCATATAAGCGGTACCGATGAGCTTATCACCAAACATCAAAATATATTATTTGAGGCCTGTAATACCAGTTTTCAGGTGCATTATCAAAGCGATGCCGATCAATTTGTGGATCATTACAATTGGGCGCAGGCCATTGGCGGGCCGGTATTGGCGGCCGCAACAAATTCTCCATTGCTGCTTGGCAAAAGGTTATGGCGTGAAACACGTATCGCCCTATTTCAACAATCCATCGATACCCGAAAGGCTTCACAAATACTTCGGGACCGCAGTCCACGCGTACTTTTTGGTCATGATTGGATAAAAGGTTCCATCATCGAGATGTTCCAGGAGGATGTGGCTCGCCACCCTGTAATTTTTACCGCTCCGCTCGAAGAGGATTCACTTCAAGTGCTTGCCGGGGGCGGGGTGCCGAAATTAAAAGCGCTGATGCTTCATAATGGGTCGATTTATAAATGGAACCGGCCGTGTTACGGCATTGTGAACGGCAAACCGCATTTGCGTATTGAAAACCGTCTCTTTCCTTCCGGGCCAACCGTGGTAGATGAAATAGCCAATGCCTCGTTTTGGCTGGGGCTGATGAAAGGTATGCCCGCTGCAATGAAAGATATCGCTCATAAAATGGACTTTGATGACGCCAAAACCAATTTTATCAAAGCCGCCCGCATGGGGCTTGGTGCCCAGTTCCGCTGGCTCGGCCATGAAAAAATGATCCCGTCCCATGAGCTGATCTGTAAAGAGTTGTTGCCGATTGCCCATGAAGGCCTGGCCAAGGCCAACATAGATAAGGCCGATGCGGACAAATATTTAAATATTATTTACGACCGAGTGGAATCCCAGCGTACCGGTTCCCAATGGGTTGTCGATTCATTCTCCCGCTTTAAGAAGGAGGTTACTGTGGATGAGGCCCTGGTAGCAACCACCGCGGGTTTGTACTATCGGCAGAAGGAAGGGAATCCCGTACATACCTGGGGTTCGGCCATGCTAAAAGAGGGGGGGAGTTGGGTGAACCGTTATAAACGTATCGGACAAATCATGTCCACAGACCTTTTTACCGTCAAGGAAAATGATTTGGTCAATTTAGTGACCAATATTATGGATTGGCGTAATTTTCATCATGTCCCTGTCGAGAATGATAAAGGTGAGTTAAAGGGTTTAATTTCATCCGATTTGCTGCTCCACTATTATGGAACAGATTTTAAAGGGGACGCCGCCAGGCTGACCATCTCCGATGTGATGATTAAGAAACCCAGGACAGTAAAACCCGAAACATTGACAGTGGATGCGTTGAGGGAGATGCGAAAAAAAGGTGTGAAATGCCTGCCCGTAACAATCGGGAAAAAATTAGTGGGTATTGTTACGGAGTATGATTTTGTAAAGATTTGTTTGGCCCTATTTGAAGAACTTGAAGCTAAATAAACTTTGATATTGGGATGTAAGGCTAAATGGATACGGTTGATCAGAACAATTTAAAAGGAATTTAGAAAGCGGACCAGAAAGTAATTTTTGAGTGTTTTATTCTTGATAAAATATCTGTAAATTGCACAATTGGCAGAAGATGTTTATCAGAGTTGGCCGCATTTATAAAATATGGATATTAAGACGAAAATGGTTACGGTAAAGAGCAAAGCACTAAAGTCGGAAGTGCGCATTCAGAGGGAAATCGGACACTTTGGCGATGTTAAAACGGGGCCTACCGTTGTTTTCTTTGCGGGGATTCATGGTAACGAGCCATCCGGGATATTTTCTTTAAAACAGGTTTTCGAATATCTAAAAGAATGGCGCCCGGATTTTAAAGGAAATATTGTTGGTTTTAGTGGAAACATGGCCGCCCTGGAACGGGGCGAACGTTTTATAAAAAATGATCTGAACCGCATTTGGCAAAACGAGCGGGTTGAAAAAATAAGAAATGGTGGTTTTGATGTTGAAGAAATAATACCGGATATTGATCAGCAAATTGATATTTATCGCCACATTGAAACGCTGTTCAGAGAACATCCCGGGCCTTATTTTTTTATTGACCTGCATACGACATCCGCGGAAAGTGTTCCCTTTATTACGCTTAACGATACCCTGCGCAATCGCTATTTTGCCCTTAATTTCCCCGTACCCATTATTTTAGGCATTGAAGAATTTCTAAACGGCCCCTTGATGAGTTATATAAATGAGCTGGGGCCGATCGCCCTGGGTTTTGAAGCGGGCAGCCATGATGATATCCAATCCATTAAAAACCACGAATCCTGTGTTTGGTTGACATTAGCAGCTACCGGGTGTATGTCCAAAAAAGATATTCCTGACTATGACTATCATTACAACCAGCTTGCCGGTCAGTCCATTGACGGTAAACGGGTTTTCGAAATCCGCCATCGTCACCACCGCTACGAAACCGAGGGTTTTGTTATGCAGCCAGGTTTTCAAAATTTTCAACCGATAAAAAAAGACGAATTATTGGCGAGAAACAATAATGGTGATCTGCATGCATCTGAGAGCGGACGTATGTTTTTGCCCCTGTACCAGGAAAAGGGCGATGATGGTTTTTTTATAATCCGGGAAATAAAATGGTTTTGGTTAGGCCTTTCGGCCTGGCTGCGAAAATATAACCTTGGCAATCTCTTCCGTTGGATGCCGGGGATCACCATCAAAGACAATCATGTGCGCACCTTTAAAATAAATGCAAAGATCGCCCGATGGCTGGTCGTTGATCTTTTCCATTTGTTAGGTTACCGGCGGGTTTCTTCGAAAAACAGTTTTCATTATTTCACCCGGCGCAAATTTGACACGGACGAACCAAAACATATTCTTTAATTTTACATCCACCCCCCACTGAATTGTGGGCCATATAAGTGCAAACCCCATAAGAGAAGATTTTGCCAAACGATCAATAATTCGCCCATCCCCAACTGCCGGCAGGTATAAATAAAATCCGGCAGGAGCAGAAACTTCAGCCTTTCAAGCCTATGGCCGCAGGTCACAACAATTATTACTGTGCAACAGTTCAGTTGTATCAAATGACAATCCGACCAATGGTAATCATAGATAAATAACTGCAAAGACACAAAAGCGCAAAGAAAATCATAAAAAAACTTAGCGTCCTGGCGACTTGGCGGTAAAAATAGAAATTTAAATAGTTGGCGACAAATATTGAAGTCATAATTTTGAACACAAGGCGTCATTGAGCTGAACAGTAACATTACTGTTTACGACAATTTTTTCCTGCCGGCTGCCTGCAAAAATGAAGGCAGGTTTTGGACAGGGACCCCCATATTACGGATTCGCGTTTTGATAATACCGCCCGCTAATTTTGTGCCCGAGGGAATTGTTTTAAACAGGCCCCACTCCGCCGGGGCTGCCACGGCGGATATCACAAGCCGGAGCGGCTCATTGGAAAAATAGGTTTCTATCCGGCCGAGCGTTCGCAATATAAAGTCATCCTGACGGATATACCTTTCTGGATTATTAGTGATTTTTTTATAGCTGTCCACCTGAGAAGGCAGTAACTTTACAAAAATCCCGGGCGTATCGAGATAAGCAAAGAGAAAACGCTTTTGCTTTGTTTTGGCTAAAACGGTATGATTGCGTTCCGCCCATTGATCGTTTTTATGGCGATGGGGAACAAGGGCAGGCAATTTCATCCAATCGGATTTAGCAATTTTGCCGAAGGGCAACGTCAGGCATTTTAAGTCCCACTCTTCCGGATGTCCGTTTATATAGAGTAAAAAATCAAACTTATCGCGTTGCCAAAAATCGGTATCACCTGCTCGCCGCTCAAAACGAATGTGATAGTCCCTGAACACATTTTCCACGAGGTATTCCGGAACCTTGCCCAGGATAATATTGCGTAAACGCCGCTCAAGGCCAGGTCTGTCCATCGTGTATTGCATGCGGTTCAATGTCCAGGGCAGAGAAATATAGGCATAACGCAGCGCCTGCCCGACACAGGGCCGGATATCATCAAAAACAAATTCATAGAGCAGGTTTTCCTTTAACTCCATGGCAGTCCTGGCGCTAAAACCATACAACTTTATTCTAGTGAAAAAATCAAAACGTTATGATGAAAGTAGAAGTTAATAAGATTTAGCGCTAAATTAAATTATTTGTGTTTGGGAAAATAAAAATGATCAATACGGAACTACTCGCAGAGGTTTATACGGATATTATTCTTGGACGGGGCGTAAAGCGCATCGTTCATGATTTACATTATGAAGGATACCCCTTTGTCGATCTGTTTATCGAACAACTGCTGCGATGCGGTTATCTGCTTACACCGCTCAGGTCAATTGATCCGGGTGTTGGTTTCCGCATACCTGGATTTTATATCCAGGACGGCAAAGCTTATTTTGGTCATTTATTTTGGGAAGTCTTTTCTGCAACGCGTAAACGCAAAATATGGGGGTCTGTTGAACGTAATACCTTAGGGGATTGGGCCATTATCCTGGCAGGCAATGGTTCACGCGAGGTTTATCTAAATACATCGGTCCGGCAGGAAGTGGATATTTTTTACCTTACCTAATTTCAGCGGTGATAAAGGTAGTGTCAAAAGTTATATGAAAAAATGAAAATTGAAAATTATCATCTCTTCCATGTGACATCGA
>CAYWBI010000005.1:0-65951 GCA_964456445.1 uncultured Calditrichaceae bacterium | reverse complement strand
GATGGCAACATTATTTACCTAAAAGGGCATGCGGAGTTTAAGTATCAGGATTTGATACTTACCGCCCATCAGATAAAAATCGATAATAATATAAACATGCTGTACGCCAATGGCGTCCTGGATTCAACCGACGCCGATGGCAACCGCTATTTTACGGGCAACCCTGTTTTTAGCCAAAAAGGACAGGAGCCGATGAGCGGGGAAACGATTGAATACGATTTTACCA
Organism: uncultured Calditrichaceae bacterium; assembly: GCA_964456445.1. Classification (GTDB taxonomy): domain Bacteria; phylum Calditrichota; class Calditrichia; order Calditrichales; family J004; genus CAYWBI01. The sequence goes on along the minus strand of CAYWBI010000005.1, from coordinate 65,725 downwards.
CCCGCCGGGGCAAAATAAAAACCGGCCGCACAAAAATGCCCCCCGGATATTACAAAGGCGAAAGCATCTATAAAGTGGCCGACAGTACGCTTCTGGTACGCAACGGTTATTTTACCACCTGTGACCTGCCCGATCACCCTCACTACTATTTTAAATCAAACCGGATGCGGCTTAAAACGGGCGATAAGGTTGTGGCCCGTCCAATCTATTTTTACATCGCGGATATCCCCCTGGCGGTATTGCCTTTTGGCGTGTTCTCAAACAAAGGTGGGCGGCATAGTGGCCTTATTGTGCCGAGTTATGGTGAAAGCCGTGTGGGCGGACGCATCCTGCGCGGGTTGGGCTACTATTGGGCGCCAAATGATTTTATGGACGCAACGCTGCAAACCGATTTCTATGACCGGATTGGCTTTACCTATCGGGGTTCCGCCCGATATAATGTGCGTTACAAATTAAACGGCAGTTTCTCCGGGCAATATCTCCCGCGTGACCCCACAACCGGTTTAAACCGACAGCGCTGGGTATTAAATTTCCGTCACAACCAGACCATTGACCCCACACTGCACATCAGCGGTAGCGGTCGTTTCCAAAGCGATAAAGACTTTCAACGGGATGTATCGCCAAGCCTGGAAGACCGGTTGAATCAAAATATTACTTCAACCCTGGCTATTTCCAAATCATTTAAAGGCACAAAAAACAGCATGAACCTGAGTATGACCCGCACCCAAAACCTGCAAAGTAATGAAAGTGATTATGTTTTCCCATCGATGACCTTTAACCACCGCCAAAGTAATTTATTTGAGAGCATCAGCGGTAAAAAGTTAGGCACACAACGCGGCTGGTACCAAAACATTATGTTTGCCTATAATTCGCGTCTGCTATATTCCGGAAGCCATAAAATAAGTATCACCCAGGCTGACTCATCAAGGTTGGATACAAGCTTTACAGATACACAAAAGTTTGGCTTAAAGCATACATTTAGTTTAAATGCACCACAAAAAATTTTTAAATATATAAACATCCGCCCATCGTTAAATTTTGACGAAGTCTGGGTGGACGGGATCGCGGTGGGCACGATCGATCCGCAAACCAACAAACTGGTCACCTCAACCAAAAAGGGTTTTGCCGCCCGCCATACCTTTAATACGGCTGTTGCACTCTCAACTAAGCTCTATGGAATGTTTGAACCGCATATCGGATCTTTGCGCGCCATACGCCATACACTTACCCCATCGGTATCATTCTCATATACACCGGATTTTTCCGCAGCGAATTATGGCTATTTTAGCGAGGTCCTGGATACGACCGGACAGGTTGTTCTGGTCGATAAGTTTAGCAGATCACCTTTTGGGGCAACCTCCCGCAGTAAGTCCAAGCGGATGAATTTATCTCTCGACAATTTGTTCCAGACAAAAACACTCGATGAAAAAGGTAATGAAAAAAAGCAGGATTTGTTTAAAGCAAATTTCCGCACCAATTATAATTTAAATGCCACCTCTTTTCAGTGGGGACGATTGACGTCTTCCTACACACTGAACGCTTTTGGCAAGAGTTTTTCGGCCACCGCCGTACACAGTTTGTACGCCATTGGCGCCGATGGCAAGGAAGACGGCAATACGTTTTTCTTTGAAAAAGGCGCCTGGTTGCCGCGTCTCACCGCATTCAACACAAATTTCAGTTTTACGCTCAACAATCAAACTTTTGGAAAAAAGGAAAAACCGGCGGGCGAACCGAAATCATTAAGTACAGGCACAGAAGACAGTTTATTGACCGGCAACAATCTTTTTGGCCGCACGGACAACACACGTGACCGGGAACGGGAAGAATTAAGACGGGTAAAACGACCATGGTCGCTGGCTTTTTCATTTAACTATACGTTAAACCGTAACGACCCTAAAAATACCATCCAACGTTTAAATTCATCGGTTAATGCCCAAATAAGAATAACTAAAAACTGGAAACTGGGATGGCGGGTAAACCTGGATTTAATCGATAAAAAACTTGCATATCAGACGCTTAATATTTATCGTGATCTGCATTGCTGGGAAATGAGTTTTAACTGGCAGCCGCAGCAGGGATATTACAGTTTCCAAATCAACATAAAGGACCCCATGTTGAAGGACATAAAACTGACGAAGCATCCATCACGCAGCCGCTTTGTAACCTATTAGAGAAAAATTATGAAAAAATTCTTTGCTTTTTTATTGTTAGCGGTGTTTGCCGTTGCCCAGGTTCCATCGCAACAACATCACCTGATAAAAAATTCTACTTCGGGGGACGCGCCCCTAACTTTATTTGGCAGTTGGCAAGGTACGTATGGATATAAAACCCTGCCACTTGCCCATGATAGTTCAACGGCCCTAAGCGATACTTTTTCATTGGGTTTTCTTCCATCGGGCGCCACTGTGCACAAGGCATGGTATGTGGTCACCGATTGGCGGCCGGATTCCACAAACATTACAGTTCAGGTTGGCGGGGAAACGGTACAAAATGATACGGTTTTTTATGATGCGGACGGTGAATTTATTTTGTCAACCTTTGTATATGATGTGACAAGCAAAAGCAATGGGGCAGATGTAATTGCTTCCGTTGCCAATTTAAAATTGAGTTATCTTTCCTTTTTATATCTTGTTTATGAAGACCCCTCCCTGCCCGAGGCGCGTATTGATTTATTTCTCGGGTCCGAATCTTTAAAAAACGACTCTTCTTCGGTTCTTATCCAAACGGATCAGGCATATCAGGGTGTAAAAATTGCCGTATTGACCGAAGCCGCTGACAGTTTGAGCAGCGACAAAGAAAACATTTTTCTTAATGGAAACGCGCTTGCCAACGATGGGATCTTTTACGGAAATCTTGGCAAATATGCGGACTACTATCTGATTGACAGCCTGAAGGTACAACAGGGCTTGAACCATATTGCCGTTCAAACCGGTCAGGATTATCTTGGCTATCATGCCCTGGTTTACAGTCATCACTTTGATGCGGTTTCAGCATTGGGGCCCCCCCTGGTCCATTTTCCCAAAACATTTGAGCTTTTGCCCAACTTTCCCAATCCCTTTAACCCGTCCACGGAAATCCGCTATCGCTTAAACCGCCCGGCACATGTAATCCTGGATATCTTTGATATCGCGGGACGGCATTTGCACAGCTTTGACCTGGGGAAACAATCGAGCGGGATGCAACGTTTTATTTTTAATGCCGGCGGATTGGCAACAGGCGTTTATTATTATCGTGTCACAGTGGGGGACATGCAAAAATCACGTCGCATGATTTTGCTTCAATAAGATGTTGTATTGATCCACAGAATCCATATACCCAATACGATCCGCTTTAGGATGAACAAAGAAGAGAATATAAAACGAAGGTCTCACCTTAGTTTTATTTCCTTAGGATTTCCCTTTCGTAAATCTTTCTCATCCACAGGTCTGTCTCCCCTGTCTTCGCAGAGCAAAAAAATTTCTATCTTTGCAGGTTTACCACTAAGTTTAAGTACAAATAAAACACATCACACTATAAGATCGTCCCATGTCCACATCTAATATAAAATCATTACAGGATTTTTCGCCCCTGATAGCCTTTGTTATAGGTTTTTTTATTTTAAACATTTTTGGGATCCAGGCGGCAACCGACTTTCTTGTCGCAGCTTTGCTGGCCACCCTGGCCTTTATGGTCGAAGTGAAAATCCTGCGGGATGACTATCAAATCCGACGTGAAAACAATAAACGTTTAAATTTTTTGAGCGGTTTGCTAAGCTTGTTTGTGCTGATCATATTTTTTAACGGCTTTTTGCATTGGAACAAAATAATCGCGCTCAATTACCGGATGTTCCTGTTGTTGGTTCTTGTCCTGGTTTTTATAGTGGCCTTGTTCCGCGCCATGCGTGTTCTTTCTGAAATAAAACAAAAATCCTTAAAAAAGCATAAAAAATGAAACTATTTATTTTGTCTTTTGTCCTTATCGGCTTTGCCTTTGCCCGGCAATCATTCGAAAAACAAATGTTGCAGGCGCGTGAAGATGTGTTTCCTGCCCTGGTTCATATCCAGCCGGTAAAAGAATATTTCTCGGGCGGAGAAAAACACAAAGTTCAGGTTACCGGTAGCGGGGTTATTATCAGCGCGGATGGGTATGTGGTAACCAATAACCATGTGGCGGAAAAAGCCACACTGGTCCGTTGTACACTTTCTTCACGGAAGGAAGTGACGGCCAGGGTAATCGGCTTGGATGCCTGGACAGATATTGCTGTCCTAAAGCTTGATTTAAAGTCCGCCGGTATAAAAGAGGTGCCATTCGCCCGTTTTGGAAACAGTGACAGCTTAAAAGTCGGTCAAATTGTAATGGCCATGGGCTCCCCGCTTGGGCTGGCCCGGTCCCTGTCCATGGGGGTGGTCAGTTCTATCGACCGATATTTTAACGATGTGGGAGAAATGATTTCGCCCTTCAATTTATGGATACAAACCGATGCGGCCATAAATCCGGGCAATAGCGGCGGGCCCTTGGTGAGCCTGAACGGCAAAGTGGTTGGAATAAACGCCAGGGCTGTGGTTTTTGGGCAAAACCTTGGCTTTGCCATCCCGGCCAATATTGTAGGTGATATTGTGAATCAGATTATTGCCACCGGGAAAGTGGACCGCTCATACACCGGGATAAATTTACAGGAAATAAAGGAACTGCGCCGTTATACGGATAAAACGGATTTGCAAGGTGTACTCATTTCCGGGATCGATGAAAATTCCCCCGCTGAGCAAGCCGGATTTATTCCAGGGGACATTATTATTTCCATAAACGGGAAAAAGGTAAATGCCGTTCATCGGGAAGAGTTGCCCCGTGTCCGCCTGATGATGGCCGCGCTGCCCGTGATGCAAAAAGCCGTGATCCGGGTTGAACGTGACGGGGCTGTTCGACAAATCCCACTTACAACAATCGCCAGGGGCAAACTTAACGGAAATGAATTTAACAGCCCCGAATGGGGCGTCTCCGTACAGGAGATAACAGCGCGTATTGTAAAAAATTTTCGTCTGAACAACGCCGTCGGTGTTTTGGTAATCGGCGTAAAGGGAGGCAGTTTAGCAGATAAGGCCGGTGTTGGACGCGGAGATATCATCAAAATGATCGACGGGAAAAAAGTTGAAAATTTAGTATCATTCAAAAAACAATATACCAGGCTGCTAAAAAATACATCGTCGGATCATCTCCTTTTTTTAAAAATTGGCTCACAAAACCGCTTTGCATTGATTGAGAGGGAAAAAAAAGATGACTAAAATCTTCCTGTTTCTGTTTCTGTTTTTTTCCGGTCTTTTTGCAGGAGACGCCCCCTGGCAAGGTATTCAACGGCAAGCCAAACAATATATGGTCGAAATCGAATACTATGAAAAGGTCAATACAACCGATGATTTGCACAACGACACCAAACGGAAACATCATCTCTCTGGTATTGTGGTAAGTGACTCCGGTCTGATATTGACATCGAACCTCATTTTCAAAGCCGGTATGGATTTTACCAGTGCAGCACATTTTACACCACCGGATCCGCCAAGCGATATACGGGTCCGGTTTCAGGACGCCCAATGGCAAGGGGCTTCTTTTGTTGGCAAGGACGATGAAGCAGGGATTGCTTTTTTAAAATTGAAAAACAGCTTCAAAGGCAAGGGCATAAAATTTACAAACGATACCCTTAAAATCGGCGTCCAAATGCTTATCGTGCGTATGCTAAAAAGTAATTTCCGCAACCGTTTTTTAATCCAGGAGCGTAAGGTTAACAGTATCTTCGAAAACCATCATCCAAAATACCTTACGGAATTAAATGCAAATAGCGCCTATGGGCTGGGACTTGTCTTCGATTTGCACTATCGGCCAATTGCCATTGTAAAACCATCCAAAAACAGATTTAGTTTTGGCGGAAATTTTTTTAGTGGAAGTGGCGGGTTGGCTGTAATCCAACCGGCGTCGGCCATTGCCTCATTTATTAAACACCCTCCACGTTTTACCCGCAAGAAACCAGGGCACAAAAAGTGGTTCGGTATAAACATGCAACCTCTTACGGTTGCCATGGCCCATTATTTTGGCATTGCCGATAGCGGTGGTATCCTGATAAATACGGTGCTAAAAAAGTCCCCTGCTCAAAAAGCCGGTCTTCTTCCCGGCGACATTCTGCTGCGTTTTGACGGCAAAAAACTAACGGCGCAAAAAAATACAGATCTGGATGTGTTTCGTACTTTGGTGCGCAACTATAAAAAACAGGAAGCGCCGATTGTTTTCTGGCGATCAGGAAAAGCCTATCACACACAGGTTCACCTTACCGACATTCCAATCAGTCAATATCTGGCCAACGAAGTATCCGATTATTGGTTAGGCTTTAGCGCCAAGGAGTTAACCAAGGATATTATCCTGGCCCAAAAATTAGATTTTAGCATCAAGGGACTTTGGATTTCCCGCGTGGAACGGGCAAGCATGGCCGATTTGGCCGGTTTGCGTGTGGGTGATATTTTACTAAAAATAAACAACCGGGAACTCAGCGCTTTGCAGCCATTAAAGGAAGAGCTTGCCCGGCTTAAAAAAGATAAAACATCATACATCCGTCTGTTTGTGCGTCAGGGGCCGGAAACGAAATTCATCTTTATAAGTACTAAACCGCAACCATTGCCCCGGTAAAGACGTATCAACGGGCGGTACATTCTCCTGATGGATATAATATTAATGACTGAACGTAGTGCGTCTCAGGTAATATTGAGCATGAATAAAAGCGTAACAAAAACATATAGCTTAAAAATACAATAAGAGGTCGTCATGGATACATTTCTCAAACCGGAAGTTATTTGGTTTTTTATTGGCCTGGTTCTCATTTTGTTGGAGTTTCCCCTTCCGGGTATTTTTATTTTGTTTTTTGGCTTGGGCAGTTGGCTTGTTTCCATTACCTGTCTTTTTATCGATATCTCCCTTACTCTCCAGCTTAGCATCTTTTTAATTTCGTCGGTTTTGCTGCTCGTGCTGTTTCGCAGTCATCTACAAAGACTCTTCGGCGTGAACACCGTAAACGATATGGATGAACAGGATGACTTTATTGGTGCTGAATGTGTTGTTACCGTGAAAATATCCGCACATAGCCCGGGTAAAATTGAATTAAACGGTACGATGTGGGTGGCGAGGTCAGCGGAAGATATACCTGTCGGGTCACGCGTGCAAATTACCGGACGCGAAAGTATAAAATTTACGGTAGAACCACTAAAATAAAGGAGGCCCTATGGGCGCAGGAAGTGTTATGATCATTGGATTGATAATTTTTGTATTAATCCTTTTTGCAAAGACCATTACCATTGTTCCGCAAAAATCCGCTTTTATATTACAGCGGCTTGGCAAGTACCGTACTACCCTGGAAGCCGGTTTTCATATTTTACTGCCCTTTGTAGATAGTATTGCCTATAAACATTCACTAAAGGAACGGGCGGTTGATGTTCCATCACAGATGTGCATTACAAAAGACAATATTTCTGTGGAAGTGGACGGTATTCTGTACCTGCAGGTTGTCGATCCCAAGAAAGCATCTTATGGGATCAGCAATTTTGAATTTGCGTCGACCCAACTGGCTCAAACCACGATGCGTAGCGTTATTGGTAAACTGGAACTTGACCGCACCTTTGAAGAACGTGATTCAATGAACGGCGCAATCGTTTCCGCGGTTGATAAAGCTTCCGATCCCTGGGGCGTAAAAGTGACACGCTATGAAGTTCGCAATATTGTGCCACCGCAAAGCATCAAGGACGCCATGGAAAAACACATGCGGGCAGTACGTGAAAAACGCGCCCTTATCGCCGAATCCGAAGGGGACCGTCAGGCCAAGATAAACCGCTCCGAGGGGGACAGACAAGAATTGATCCAACGTTCGCAGGGTGAAAAACAAAAACGCATAAACGAAGCAGAAGGACGTGCCAAAGAAATCGAAGCTATTGCTCTGGCCACGGCAAAAGGCATCCGGGAGATTGCCTCGGCCATCAACCAGGAAGGTGGACTTAATGCCGTTAACCTACGTGTTGCCGAACAATACCTTGGGGAATTTGGTAAGTTGGCCAAGGAAAACAACACGATGATTATCCCCTCCAACTTAAGCGATATTGCCGGCATGGTTGCCACCGCCATGTCTGTTGTAAAGGAACAATCACCAGCAAAAACGTAATAGATCACTGTTTTAGTTTCAACTGTATTTTTCCTCACTGTTTAAATAAAATCCTGCCTTAGCAGGATTTTTTATATTTGTATGTTTTGCTTTTTTTCGGGCAGCCTGTCGGCATCAGGAATTAAAAAGAGAAAAGGATCGTTTGTTTTTATCAGGAACTGTTTGTACGAGTAAAATTTGGCTCCTGGGCAACAACAGGAACACCTCTGTTACCGTTTTTTTTTCATGATTAGAATATCCCGCTTGCGCATTGCTCGATATAAGACTATATTGTCTTATTAGCTCGGTCAACATTATCGGACAAAAACAACTGCTATTATCAAACCAAAAGAGGAGGGGTGGAATGTTATCCAAAAAACAGGCCAAGATATTTTTTCTTGGCGGAACTTTATTGTTCCTTATCATCTTTCTTGGACTAACCGTTGACACACTTGTCAATGGTGTTCCAAGACATACCGATGAAAAGGGACTGAGCGAGCAGGTAAAGCAAGGTAAACATTTATGGGATTCAAATAACTGTATGGGATGCCACACTATTTTAGGCGAAGGCGCCTATTACGCACCGGAGTTGACAAAAGTATTCGAGCGACGTGGCCCGGACTATATAAAAAGTGTGTTAAATTTTCCCGGTGGCTGGCGTTTGCATAACCGGCACATGGTAGAGTATCAATTTACCGAGCAGGAAAAAGATGCGCTTGTATCCTTCTTTAAATGGATCGATAAAAGCGACTTAAACGGTTTCCCGCCTAAACCTAAATTTAAAGTCAATTAACCGAAGGTATTATCATGAAATTTAAATCTCAAAAAGTAGCCTATTATTTTTTCGCTTTTAGTATGTTACTGCTCGTCCTGCAACTTATTTACGGGTTTATTATGGGTTTTGCCCATATGGGTTTTGACGTTCTGCATGAATGGATCCCCTTTAATGCAGCAAGCGCCACACACAAGAACCTGCTTGTCGTCTGGCTTATCTCGGGGTTTATGGGTGCCGCATATTATATCATCCCCGACGAGTCGGATAATGAACTTTTTTCCGTGCCCCTGGCACTTTTGCAATTTTGGAGCCTGGCCGTTGTAGCCGTAACCGCGGTTATAGGTTTTCATTTTGGCTGGTTCGAAGGCCGTAAGTTTTTAGAAATCCCCCGTCCATTGGATTATCTTGTTGCAATAAATGTTATCCTGTTTCTTTATAACATCGTCATGACCATTTTTAAAGGAAAGAAACATAGTACGACAGCCTGGGTCCTAACATTTGGTCTTATATTTGTTGCGCTGCTTTATTTACCTGGCATGGTCTGGTTCGACAACCAAACGGTTGATTCATTTTTCCGCTGGTGGGTTGTACATCTGTGGGTGGAAGGCGTTTGGGAACTGGTCATGGGCGGTATTCTGGCTTACTTGCTTATCAAGCTTACAGGCGTTGACCGTGAAGTTATTGAAAAGTGGCTGTATGTTATCGTTGGCCTGACGTTTCTTTCCGGTATCCTGGGCACCGGCCACCACTATTATTTTATTGGCGTACCAAAATATTGGCTGATCATCGGAGGTATCTTTTCCGCCCTGGAACCATTGGCCTTTTTGGGAATGACTCTTTTTGCCATACAGATGTACCGTAAAGGCAACAAAAAACATCCCAATAAACTGGCTTTATTCTGGACATTAAGTTCGGCGATTGTATCTTTTATCGGCGCCGGACTATTAGGCCTTGCCCACACATTACCGGGGGTAAATCTTTACACCCATGGAACCCTGGTCACGGCGATGCACGGTCACCTGGCCTTTTGGGGCGCTTATGCATCCATCGTTTTGGCGATTATCAGCTATTCCATGCCGCTCATGACGGGACGGAAAATATATGACAACAGCATCGGGATTTTGGCTTTTTGGTTGTCAAATATCGGAATGATCGCAATGACTGCTGCTTTTGCCGCGGCAGGGGTTGCCCAGGTATATATGGAAAGAATTGTCGGGCTGGATTTTATGGTGGTTCAAAATGAATTGCATCCACACTTTTTTGTACTTATCCTTGCAGCAACTTTGTTTTCAACGGGCATAATCTTGTACATTATTAACTTCCTAAAATTTGGCATGCCTACGGATGACGCCATTGTGGAAGGCGAGGCTTTTAAGGCCGTACAAACCAATTAAGCTGTTTTCTAAAATTTAATCTGAAAAGTTTCTTCCATGTTCTTTATGGAAGAAACTTTTTTTATTCTGACGGGCCAAACCATGAAGATAGATGAAGAACCGTTTTATTTACCGACCGGGAAAGAAGTCGAGGTCTTTGAGCAAGCATATAAAAACCGTTTGCCCCTGCTGTTAAAGGGACCAACGGGAACGGGCAAATCCCGTTTTGTCCAATTCATGAGTTATCGTGTTGGAAAGCCATTGATCACCGTTGCCTGCCATGAAGAAACTTCGGCTACGGATTTGATTGGACGATTTATAATAAAGGGGGCGGAAACCATCTGGATCGATGGACCTCTTACACAGGCCTTAAAGCAAGGTGCGGTGCTTTACATGGACGAAATCGCCGAAGCCCGCCCTGACGTCATCGTGGCCATTCATCCACTTACCGATCACCGACGGGAATTATATGTTGATAAAATCGGCGAAACGGTAAAAGCCCACCCGGATTTTATGTTCGTCAGCTCATTTAACCCCGGCTATCAAAAAGGTTTTAAAGATTTAAAACCTTCCACCCGCCAACGCTTTATTGCCCTATCCTTCAATTATCCACAGCCGCAACTGGAAGAAGAAATTGTTATGGGCGAGAGCGGTGTGGACAAAGCCATCGCAGCAAAGCTGATAAAAATTGCCATAAAAATCCGAAACCTCACGGAACTTGGCTTAACCGAAACGGTATCGACCCGCTTATTGGTGGATGCCGCAAAACTGATCCACTCGGGCCTGCCTAGGCGGCTGGCAGTTGAAGTCGCAATAGTTGAACCTTTGACCGATGATCCGGACGTCCTTGAAGCCCTAAAGGATTTAACCGCCCTAATGATTTAAGGGTACAGGAATCCATATGGAATTTGATCAGGTTGTTTTTCAAAAAATTTATAACTTCTTTACCCGCCAAAAGAAACAACATGGTCTTTCTGAACATGCCGTTCCCTTGAACAGTATTATCTCTAAGCTTTCCCTTCTTGCCCGGGCAGCCAGCGGCAGTGCAATTGACATACAAACATCCGAACGGGAAGGCGGTTGGCAGGCCGATACTTTTTATCTACCGAAAACAGGCGGATTTTTTCCAAATATCAGGATGAACATTGAATTTTACATTTTTCGTGTGCTCTATCTGGCCATCCAAAAAAAACTTTCTATCAACTGGCCCGAATCGTCCCAACGAACCATTGCTGAATCCCGCGCAGCCGCTCAAAAGGCATCGGGGGAAATTTTACCGGCACTTTTTTATGAATTCCCCGGTCTGCGCGATATTTATCAACGTCTGAGCGACGCACTGCCGATTAACGAATCCGATCCAAACCCCGGCAAGGATTATAGCTGGTTGTATGGCCGCTTGTTGCGCAACATTTCCATTCCTGAAAAAAACGACCGTTTAAAGAACATAAACAAAAAGGCCCTCAAGGCTCTTGTTCAGGAGATGGAAACGGTCATCCAGGCCAGAAAAGCCGATGATGTGGAAATTATACAGGTGGACAAAAAGGCCCAGGAAGATTATGTAATGACCCATAACTTTGAAAAGGTAGATACTGTTGAAGAGTTTGATGGGGTCTGGCGTGATTTTGATGGGGATGATTCCCTGCAAAATGATCTGGAGGCCGTTCAGCAATACAACCTAAAACATTTGGTACGGGTGGACGATCCGGTCCATTCTTTGTATCAGGCCGAATTTTCCACTGGTGGGACCATTGCCGAAAGTGTTTCCTTTGCAGACAGCGCCTTCCATTACACCTATCCGGAATGGGATTTTTCCAGAAGAAGGTACCGTTTGGATTATTGTAAGGTGTTCCCCAAAAAACTGGTTAAACCCAACAGTGAATACTATCGGAAGACCATCGAGCAAAACCGCTCGCTGCTTCTTTCACTAAAAAAGACCTTTGCCCGGCTTAATAACAGATGGGAACAGGTGCGCCGTCAATCCAGTGGGGACATCATAGATATTGATGCGGTTGTCGATCTTTTTTCAGATGTCAAGGCCAGACGAACGCCAAGTGAAAAGCTCTATTTTTCAAAACGTAAACAAGAAAAAGAACTATCCCTCCTTTTTCTTCTGGACCTGAGTCTTTCCAGTGATGCATATGCCAATGGTAACCGGATCATCGATGTCGAAAAACAAATTTCCATTTTGATCGGCGAAGTCTTAGATGAATACGGTATTGATTTTCAAATTGACGGTTTTTACTCCAAAACCCGCAACAACACAACTTATGTTACCTTAAAGTCTTTTAATGAGCCCTGGCATAAAGCATGTTTTCGGATCGGTTCCGCCGAGGCCAGTGGTTATACACGCATCGGCCCGGCATTGCGCCATGCAACTACAATCCTTGAAAAAAATCCCAACCGCAAAAAATGGCTCTTACTACTCTCGGACGGAAAACCCAATGATTATGACCGGTATGAAGGACGCTATGGCGTCGAAGACATCAAACAGGCACTACGGGAAATGCAGGTTAAGCATATCAACAACTTTGCCTTTGCCATCGAAGAACAAGCCAAATATTATTTGCCACAAATGTTTGGGGAAAACCATTACAATATCTTAACAAGTCCCGTGGAGTTATTACAGGCGCTAACTAAATTGTATGACCGGATCGAACATGGGTAACTATTGCAACCTATCGTACAAAATAATTGTTGAACCGTTTATTCAAATTGAAGAATAAGAGCATAAAATCCAATGGAAAACACATCTAACATCGACGAAAAACCCCGAATTCAAATTTATGAACCACCCGGCGGAATTCTTATTTGGATGATAATTTTTGTCGAGATTATTACCTTTGCAGCTGTTCTTTCCGCGTTTATTTATCAACGTATCCAGCAACCGGAAATGTTTAATGCATCCCAGCATTTATTAAATAAAACTATTGGGACAATAAACACGATAATTTTATTGACCAGCGGATATTTCATGGCAGAATCCTTGCAAGGTCTAAAAAAAGGAAACAATTCGGCTGCCCTTAAAAAATTATTAGTAACCATCATCCTTGGCGGCACATTTATCGCTTTAAAGGGATTCGAATATTCCGAAAAAGTCCAACATGGGATTGGCCTCGAATACAACACCTTTTTCACTTATTACTGGTTGCTTACGGTTTTTCATTTACTGCATGTATTGGTGGGTCTTATTCTTTTAGGCTTTTTCTATTTTCAAATAAAAAAAGGATTGTATTCAGCATCCAATCATGAAGATGTAGAAACTGGGGCTGCCTTTTGGCATATGTGCGATTTAATTTGGATGCTGATTTTTCCTACCCTTTACCTTTTATATTAAATTCATTAGGAAAGTAAGATGCTTACAAATAAAAATGTCTGGTTTGTTCTGCTTTTATTTACGATTATCGGTTCATATATCGCCGGTGCGATGATACCGGAAAACATTATGGTTCTGATGGTACTGTTGTTATTTGGAATAAAGTTTGTGTTGATTTCCTTACAATTTATGGATTTGAAAAGAGCCCATCCATTATATATGATTTCATTGGCAGTACTACTAATGTTTTTTATAACCTTTACCACTATTGCGCTTATTTAATTGCAAAGGACAATAGAATGACTATAACATTACTCGATTGGGACGCCGTTCTTAAATTTATTCAGGCAAATGGTTACAAAGATTTTATGACTTATTTCATTCTTGTTGTTGTCATTGCCTCGTTTGCAATTTATCTATTCACTTTTATCCGCAAAGAAATCAAAAAAGACAACAAAAAGTACAAGTAACTCATACAGCATATCCACCATCCGCCAAAAAATTTAAGCGGTGTTTTTTCTTTTTACTTCTTTTACATTTTCTGAATAATTAAATTCCTTTTTTTCTTATATTACAACATACTGCACGTAAATGAATTCATTAAATTTTACTTAGGAGAGATGAACCATGGCCACTTATAAAATTGCCTGGCTACCTGGCGACGGTGTTGGAAACGATGTGATGGAAGCGGCACGCCTGGTTTTGGATGCGCTTAATTTTGACGCCGAATATATCCATGGCGATATCGGCTGGGAGTTTTGGAAACATGAAGGCGAACCGTTACCAAAACGTACCATAGAAATGATGAAAAATACAGATTGTGCCATGTTTGGTGCAATTACCTCCATGCCTAAGGAGGAGGCCCAGGAGGTTTTAGATAATAAACTAAAAAATAAAGGCCTTATATATTTTTCACCTATCGTTCGTTTGCGTCAGGAGTTTAACCTGCATACCAATTTGCGCCCCTGCAAGGCCTATCCGGGCAACCCGCTTAATTTAAAAGAAGGTATAGATCTGGTAGTCTTCCGGGAGAACACCGAGGGTATGTATGGCGGGGTTGAGTTTCATCCTATTCCACAGGAAGTTTTTGATGTTCTTGCCAAACATAACGCCAAGATGAACAAATTTGCCGATTATGGTTTGGAAAACCTGGCCATGTCCACACGTATCATGAGCCGGCAAAAATGTCGAAACATCGTTACACGTGCTTTTGATTACGCCAAAACTCATGGTTATAATTCCGTTACCGTGGTAGATAAACCAAATGTTCTACGCGAGACGGGTGGATTGATGGTACGTACTGCTCGGGAGGTGGCCAAAAACTACCCGGGCATCGAATTGTGGGAAACCAATATAGACGCTCAGGCCATGTGGCTTGTCAAAAACCCTATGAACTATGGTATTATGGTCGCTGAAAATATGTTCGGTGATATCCTTTCGGATTTAGCCGCACAGCTTGTCGGCGGTCTGGGTTTTGCATCGAGTGGGAATATTGGTGACAATTATGCTGTGTTTGAACCCACTCATGGCAGCGCACCCAAATATGCAGGAAAATACAAGGTAAACCCCATGGCCATGTTACTTACATCAAAGTTGATGCTAGACTGGCTGGGCAAAAATGAACTGGCCGAAAAGCTGGAGAATGCCATTGCTAAAACAATCAGGGACGGAAAAGTTAAAACCTATGACATGGGGGGAGATAATTCTACCCTTGAAGTTGCGGAAGCCATTGCCGGTAAGTTATAATGTACCGCTCCTTTTGCACGGCCGTCACCTGTATGGACGGCCGTATTCAGCTGCCGGGCATCCGTTTTTTACAAGCTTTTTATCAGGTTAAGTATGTGGATTGTATAACCGAGGCCGGACCCATTCGCCTGCTTGCTGAGCAAAATGAACCCATTTTAATACACTCGATCCTTAACCGTATAAACACATCCGTCAATGTTCATAACTCCAAAGGGATCGGTATCTTCGGGCATCATGATTGTGCAGGCAATCCGGTACCCAGAGATGAACAGCTTAATCAAATTCAGGCTTCTGTTATTTTTCTTAAAAACCACTATCCCAAAACAGAGGTTATTGGACTGTGGATAGATGAAAATTGGCACGTGAACCCAATAGGATAAAAAAGATGCGAGAAATAAAAATTCACGAAGTTGGCCCACGTGACGGCCTGCAAATGGAGCATGAAACCGTTCCAACTGAAATAAAAACCAAGTGGATCAAAACCCTGATTCGTTCAGGGGTAGATACTATTCAAATCGGGTCTTTTGTTCATCCAAAGTATGTACCGCAGATGGCGGACACCGATGCACTGTTTGCCTATTTTAATAAACCGGAAAACAAACCCGAAGGCACCATTCTTTCCGGGCTTGTTTTGAATGAGCGGGGATATGAGCGGGGGCTGGCCTGTGGCGTGGATATGTTTTGTATGGGGGTTTCCGCAAGCGAAACCCATAGTCTGAAAAACACACATATGGGTACTGATGAAGCCTTGCACCGGATTTTGGCCATTGCGAACCGGGCGCGGGATGCCGGTAAAAAAACTCAGCTTTCTGTCCAGTCCGCTTTTGGCTGCGGCTATGAAGGCCCTATCGAAAAAGAACGGGTTTTACATATTGTTCAGGCATATCTCGACAATGGTTTTCATGATATAAGTCTCGCCGATACAGCAGGTCATGCCAACCCGGATCAGGTAAGGGATTTGTTTAAGCGCGTTCTGTCACTAAGCCCGGATTTGAAACTCACGGCACATTTCCATAATACATACGCAATGGCCATTGCCAATTGTTATGCCGCTATGGAGGCGGGCGTCCAAATCCTGGAATCTTCTTTTGGCGGGTTAGGCGGTTGTCCGTTTACATCGGTGGCCGGTGGGAACGTATGCACAGAAGATCTGGTACACATGTTGCAACGCATGGGCAAACGTACAGATATCAACTTGGATCACTTAATTGAATCTGCCCGGGATGCAGAAGATTATTTTAAACGACAATTACCAGGTATGGTTTATAAGATAGGCAGTATTGATAGACAGGTGGCGGGCTGATTTATTTTCCATGACCTATTCCAAGAAAACAAACATTAAAGGCAAAATTGTATGAAGCTTCTCGAAAATATCCGGGTTTTAGATTTGACCAATGTTCTCTCCGGACCCTTTGCCACGGTACACCTGGCTTTGCTTGGCGCCGATGTGATCAAGATAGAAAACCCCATGGGCGGAGATCTGGCACGCAAGCTGGGCAATCTCCCAGAATATAACCAGGAACTTATGGGAACCAGTTTTCTTGCTCAAAATGCCAATAAAAAATCAATCACCCTTAATCTTAAGCATGATAAGGCCAAAGAGATTTTTAAGGAATTGGTTAAAACTACGGATGTTGTGGTAGAAAACTTTCGTCCCGGTGTCATGAAGCGCCTGGGGCTGGATTATAAAACGCTTACCAAGATAAACCCCAAAATTGTTTATTGTGCCATATCCGGGTTTGGACAGGATGGCCCGGATTCCCTTAAACCGGCTTATGACCAAATCATCCAGGGTTTAAGCGGTGTAATGTCCATCACTGGTGATGAACGTTTGAATCCTTTACGGGCCGGTTTTCCGGTCTGTGATACGGTCGGTGGGCTAAACGCCGCATTTGCAATTATGGCCGGGCTATTTTATCAACAGCGCACAGGCAAGGGACAGTTTATTGATGTGGCCTTGCTGGATTCCATCATGCCGCTGATGGGCTGGGTGGCTGCAAACTGGCTGATCGGGGGTAAACCACCGGCGCTAATGGGTAACGATAATTTTACCGCCGCGCCATCCGGCACATTTAGAACAAAAGATGGCTATCTTAATATTGCTGCGAATAAGCAAGAACAATGGCACAGTGTATGTGATCTTCTTGAACTGACCCACCTAAAGACCGATCCGCGTTTTGAAGAAAGAGATACACGAAAAAAGAACCGGAAGGCCCTTACTTCTCTTCTGGAAGATAAACTGACTCAAAAACCGACCAGTTATTGGGTAGAAACACTGAACAGGAACGGGGTACCCTCCGGCGCCATCCTTAGTTTACAGGATGCTCTGGAAACGCCACAAGTGACATTTCGGAAAACATTGAATACGGTAAACGAAGACGGACTGGGCGATTTGCGTCTGTTTAACCTCACGGCAAAATTTGAAAAAACACCGGCAAAAATAGAAAGCGCCCCGCCTCGTCTTTCAGCTCATACGGAAAAAATACTGATGGAACTGGGTTATAAGCCCGATGCTATAAATACGTTGAGGGAAAAAGGCGTTATATAAAACGGGTATTCGTTTATAAGAAGTTAATTTCTGCTATTTTTTGTCAGGAATGTGAAAGTATGCTCCCCCCTTCCAAAATCAAAAATCGGTGTTCCTTTTTTGTCAATCAAAGACCTGTTCAGGACAACAAAATAAACCGAAACTTAACATTACGGCGTGCCCTTCCTTCCCCAACGGGGAAGAATATCAAAGCGAAGGGCAGCGCCCTGGTAAAAGGATGTCCATAATAAAAAACCCTGAAGGGGTTTTATAAATTGATCCGTTGATGCTTTGTTTTGGGCTAAAGCCCACAGTATTTTTGCGGTTCTGTCCCCCACCTGAAGGTGGGGACAATTGAGCGCCCAAAAATATATTGATTGACAGCAGTTCCAAAACGAACACCGAACATCGATCAACGATTGAAGATTTCTGATTTGCCGGAACCAGGTCCTTCCAAAATCAAAAATCGGTGTTCCTTGTTCGTATATCAAAGACCATTTCGGTTCAAGAAGATAAACGGAAACTTAACTTCGCGGCCTGTTTCATCCTATACTCCAACTTTCCTTTCATAAATGATTTTTCTGTCTTTGTATTCTAAAACGTTACAGATTTTTTAATAAAGACCATCTTCCGAACATGGTATCCAGGGTTAACGGGTTAGTGCCGGATTGTGCAAAATATAGCCATGGACGTCATTACGATAGGTGCTTTTCAGTTTTAGGGTATCGGCCGGCATAACAGACATAAAGCCATAGCGGCTGCGTAGTTCTTCAACGGCAAAACTTAACTCTTCCCGCCGCGTTACTTCATAAAACAAGGCATGTTGGTCCTCCCGCTGTTGCAAACGCGTAGCACGTACCCCAAGATGGCGGATACGCACCCGGCGGCGTGCCATCTGACGAAGCAGTTCTTTAACCGCTGCAAATAATTCCATCGGATCATCAGCGGCCCGTCCCAATGAACGGCTGCGGACATGACGGGTAAAGTCGGCGTAACCGATTTTTAAACCAACCGTTCCACAACTCCAGCCGCCATGTTGTAGCTTACGGGCAATACGTTCACAAAGGTACTGTAACATGGCTAGTATCATATGAGAATCCGCGGTATCTTTTTTAAAACTGGTTTCCCGGCTTATTTGACTGGGCATCTCGTTTTCGCGAACCATACGCGGGTCATTGCCGTTGGCCATTTCCCAAAACTCGCTCCCGTTGCGGCCAAAAAGCTGATCAACGATTAGGCGTGGTAACCCGGCCAAATCGCCCACCTTAAATATGCCAAGATCAGCCAGTTTTTCCCGTGTAACCCGCCCGATACCCGGTAGTTGTTCGACCGATAGCTCCTTTAAAAAAGCATGTTCCTCTTCCGGGACAACATGTACGATTCCGGCAGGTTTCTTTAAACCGGAGGCGATACGCGCGATCATTTTGCTGCTGCCAATCCCCGATGAAACACTGATCCCCAGTTCACGTCCTACATCATCACCGATCCGTCGCGCGACATACACCGGAGAACCGTAAAGAGATTCTGTACCGCTTAAATCAAGATAGGCGTCATCCAGCGAGGTAAATTCCACCCGTGGTGTATATCGCTGATAAATACGGCGCATGGTTTTACTTGCGGCCTGATAATGGGCCTGGTCGCCTTTAAAAAAAACCGCATCGGGGCAAACGGCATGGGCCTTTACCAGCGGCATTCCGGTGTAGATACCGCGGGCCCGCGCTTCGTAACTGGCCGTATGCACCACACCGCGTTGCTCCGCCAAACCGCCCACGATTACCGGCCGGTTGCGCAATGCTGGATTAAAACCCTGTTCCACCGAAGCAAAGAACGCATCGGCATCGATGTGCATGATTACCCGTGGCTCAACCATCCATACCAACCCGGGCTATTTGCCAGGTCAAATCGCTATCATCAAACAACAGCTCAATCTGATCCGAACTATCGGCACGCACGGAAAAATGATACTGTTTGCCATACCCCTGATGATTGACCCAAAAGCCATACCATTGTTTAATTTTGTAAGCGCGTCCGTTCCATTTAAAACGTAACGGGCGAATGGCGCCATCCTTAAAATGGCTGATTACCTCGATCGGTTCAAAAATATCTTCAAATTTCATTATAATAGCCGTGTACTTTAGTACACCCAAAATACGGTGTTTGCTTTTTTTATGCAAGAAGAAAATAAGAAGATTTATACCGGATAGTCAGCTTGTAAGATGGAAGGCATGAAAGGAACAAAAACACTTTTGGCATAACAACACAGGAAATTCATTTCCAGCGGAAGCGTTGTAAGCTGCCGAGCACGGCAAGTAAAATAACATACGGCGGATAAAGAATCTGAAAGAACAAAAGCCAGGGGAGCAATTCATCTTCCCCAAATTTTTTGGAGGCAATCAGCAAGCCACTAAACTCCAACACAAGCTTTAAGCAAAACGAAACAGCCCAGAGGGTCAACATCCCCGGTAAAAACAACGGTATGATAAAAAGCATCAGATGATAGGACAATAATAAAAAACTGAACAACAATGCCGCCGGGGATTTTTGCAGCAATTTACTGTTTTTGCGTATCTGTTGATGGAATATTTCCTGTCGTGTTTCAGGAGGGCGGCTGATCACATAGGGGCCCGGTGCAGCGCAGAAATGGATTATTCCTTTGACGCGGCGTCTGAACAGCTCAGTCAAATGCACATCATCTCCGCTTTTTCTGCCGGCAAGGGCCTCGTATCCGCCGGATTTTAAATAAGCGTCCCTGCGGTAAGCCATATTACGCCCCACGCTGGTCAGCGGAAAACCCCACAGTGTTGGCAAGGCGGTTATCAGCCCGGCAAAAAGATTGTCAAAACGCAGCAGGCGGTTTATAAATCCGGGCGCTTTCTCCAGCAAGGCATGACCCAGGACCATCACCGTTTGATCGTCAAAACAGGAAACCATCTGTCGCAGCCAGTGAGCCGGGACACGACAATCGGCATCGGTTACGGCAATGATGTCACCACGGGCCAGCTCCAGCGCTTCCATCAGGGCCTGTTGCTTGCCCGGATGAACGGTCTGCTTTTCAGCAATGCTCAACAATCGCCAGTTTGCATGGTTAGGCAAAGAGGCGCGGATAATTTTAGCCGTCCCGTCGGTGGAGGCGTCATCGACCCAAATCACTTCAAAACGCTCCGGCGGGTAGTCCAGCCCGGCCATGGATTCCAGGCCGGGCCCGATACGCCCGGCTTCATTCCGCGCGGCAACAATAACCGTTACAAAGGGGTGTTTCTCCGAGAGGGGCCGGAACTTCAAAAGCAGCAGGCTGATCAACGCCACGACCAGCAGAAAACCATAAAATAAAGAGAGCGCAATAAATAAATCGCCCCAGATGGAAAAAGAATATATCATGGCCTTAATTTAACCCGAAGCGGGTTTTTACCCAAATGGGAAAATCCCCGAAAAGAAAGCATAAAATGGGTTGCCCCAATGGTTTGATCCGATGTATATTTATCAGGTGCCTGCATCTGGCATCATGGCCTGTTTACAGGAGCTGCACACAGACATTTACATCAATCCATGTATGCGGAAAAAACCAGGGACGGGATTGATAAAGCAAAACAACCTATTGATATTATGGAGCAAAAATGAGCCTGTTTGATAAACTCGTGGTCTGGAGCTTACCCGCTGTTCCCAAAGCGGTCGTTGGCTATTTTTCAAAAGATTATATTGCCGGATCGACCTTGGATGAGGCATTGGACGTTATCGCGGACTTGAACCAACAAGGCGCCATGGCCACCATGGATTTATTGGGTGAGGAAGTAACCCGGCGTGAACAATCGGAGCAAGCGGCAGATACCTATATAAAAATGCTGGAAGAAATTGACCGTTTAAAACTGGACGCCAATATTTCGGTAAAACCGACCCACATGGGGCTTAATTTGGACGCGGACTTTGGCTACCACACCATCGGACGTATTTTAAAATGCGCATCGGAACTTAATAATTTTGTACGCATCGACATGGAAGACCACACGGTTACAGGCACAACCATCGACATGTACCTTAAGTTCAAGCAAGCGTTTCCCGGGCATGTGGGCACAGTTATCCAGGCCTATCTGCGGCGCACAAATGATGACATTGCACGTTTGATGGAACACAAGGCCAACATCCGTTTGTGCAAGGGCATTTATGTAGAGTCACGTGAAATCGCATTTAAAGACATGCCCATCATAAACGAAAGCTATAAATATAATCTGGAACGTTTGTTACGCTGTCCCGGTTGTTATGTGGGCATTGCCACCCATGATGAAAAACTGGTGTGGCATGCTATGCGACTGATCCACGATTTGAAAATCCCCCGGGAAAAGTATGAGTTTCAGATGCTGCTCGGCGTCGATCCCGAACTGCGGCGCATTATTCTTAACAATGGGCATCGGCTGAGGGTTTATGTACCGTATGGAAAAGACTGGTATGCATATTCGGTGCGGCGTTTGAAAGAAAACCCGCGTATGGCCGGGATGGTTTTTAAAAAAGCGGTGGGAATGAAACAGCTGTGAACAAAAAGCAGAGAACAGAAAGGGAAAAACCGTTTTTCAAAAAATCAGGGGCAACGGCTTTTTTAGCCTGGGATCATTTGTTTTCTGTCAAAAAATTTAATCGGTAATTTTGAGGATTAATTTGCTCAAAAAATGCATCCGGGTAAGCCTTGGTCCATTGGGGCGGCGCCTTGCTTTTTTTATTGCTGTTCCATTTAAACTCATATCCCGATAAGCGTCCGTTACGTTCTTCCACCCAGTCAATTTCCTGCCGGTCATATGTCCGCCAAAAATAATTATTGACCAGCCAGCGTTCGTAAGATTGTCGTTTTAATCGTTCGCCAACCAGATAGTTTTCCCAAAGCTGTCCAATATCGTTTCGCGTGTTAACGGTGTTTAAGTTTGCAATAAGCGCATTTCTTATGCCATTATCATAAAAATACCAACGGCTGCTTTTAACCACTTCCTTGCGCATATTCCGGCTATATCCGCCAAGACGATATAAAACAAAAATTTTACACAATAACTCCAGGTAGCGTTCCACGGTATTCTTGCTCATCGATAATTGACGTCCAAGTTCCTGCAGGGAAACATCGTGGCCAATCTGAAAAGCAATGAGTTTAAGCAGCTGGAACATTTTGTGCGGATTTTTTACCGAGTCTAAAACCAAGATATCCTTTAACAGATAAGAATTTATCAACTCGCGCAGATAATCGGATTTGTCTTCCGGATTCATATCCAGCAACTCCGGATATCCGCCAAATACCAGTCGATCATTAAGCCGATCTATGGAAAAATCCTGGGGAATGTCCGTTGTAATTTCAGCTTCGCTAAAGGGGAATAAATGAAAAACTTTTTGGCGCCCGGTCAAAGGCTCCCCGGTTAAGCGGGCAATATCAAAGGCGGACGACCCGGTAACAATAATTTTAAGAGTGGGGATTTCATCAACAATGAGTTTAAGAATAGCGCCGATATGCGGTATCTTTTGTGCTTCATCAATAATCAGCAGGGCATAGTGGGAAAACAATTCCCGATAGCGCTGCGCCGATCGGCGTTCCAGCATTTCATGTACGGTAATATCCTCACCATTCAATAACAGCGCCCCGTTTGTATGCGCTTGAATAAAATTACGGATGAATGCCGTCTTCCCTACCCGTCGTGCGCCAAGTAACATGGTTACCCTACCGGACCGCAGGTTTTCCATAAAGATGTTTTCGATATGCCGGTGTACATACTTCATAATTCCGTCCCTTGACTGACGCAATTAATATAAATTCAGTCGGTACGCTGACGCAAATAAATATTTTATACACCAACCCAACGCACCAGCCACAAACTTAAATCCGGCCAATAGGTTATTATAACCAGGCTAAGCAACAGGATGATCAGAAAAGGAACGGTGGCCCGGTATAGTTTTAGCACCGGTTCATTAAAGCGAAAAGAGGCAATAAACAGGTTCATCCCCACGGGTGGGGTAGAGTAACCAATCCCAAGGTTGGCCAGAAATATCACGCCGAGATGCACCGGGTCGATACCAAATTTTACAGCAATGGGTATAATCAGCGGGGCAACCACCATGATGGCCGAGAAGATATCCATCATCGCGCCAACAATCAGCAGAAAGATATTCAGCATTACAAGAAAAGCAAAAGGCGAAGTAATATAGCCCTGCATGGCTTCCAGGATTTGCATCGGTATTTCGGCGTCGATCAGATAATTGGCCAAGCCCAGCGCCGCGGCCAAAATCACTAAAATGCCTCCGACCATCACCATACTGTCCCGTACGATACGGGGTATATCGCCCATGAGCGATATGTCCTTATATATAAAAACCTCCACAATGAGTACATAAAAGGCGGTAACAGCCGCGGCCTCCGTAGCCGTGAACAATCCGCCATATATCCCGCCAAGAATTATTACCGGCAGGGGGATTTCCCAAATGGCATCGCGTGTGGCTTGTTTCAGTTCGTTAAAATTAAAGGGGTGCACCGGTGTTTTTACCTGGGTGCGTACGGTGAAGACACTGAAAATTGCCAAAAGCGCTACCATAAGGATTCCGGGAAAAATACCGGCTAAAAACAATTTGTCAATACTGACCCCGGCAACCAGACCATATAGGATAATCGGCAGGCTGGGCGGGAAAAGCAAGCCGAGGTTTCCTGATACTGTCAGCATACCCAAACTAAATTTTTTAGGATAATTATCCTTGGTAAGCGCTGGATACAGTAAACCGCCCAGGGCCACAATGGTTACACCTGAAGCGCCGGTAAAGGCCGTGAACACCGCGCAGGTAATTAGGGTGATTATCGCTAAACTGCCGGGCATCCAGCCCAGGGCCGCTTTGGAAAAATTGACCAGCCTTTGTGGCGTCTTACTTTCCGAGAGCAGATAACCGGCAAAAGTAAAAAGGGGGATGGCCAGTAACACCGGCTGGCTTGCCAAACGGTACAGTTCAATAATGATTGCCGATGAGTCGATTTCGGCAAAATGAAAAGCGATCAGTGCGATGGCAGAGATGATCACAAAAAGAGGGGTACCAAACAAAGCAAATAATATCAGGATAACCGCGATAACCAGAGTGGTCATACTTTGGCCTCCGAAATGCCCCGAAAGGCTTCGATAGCTTTTTTCAGCGCACCAATAAAAAATCGTATCAGGATAAGGCCAAAGCCGATGGGAATGATGATTTGAAAATACCATGCGGGAACATTATTAAACAGCATCGTATCATAGGCCTTTTCTTCCATCACAAAAGCCCAGCTTGCCTGTACCAGTAATCCGGCGATAAAAGCGGAAAACAAATCGATGATCATTTGGGCAAAAGCCTGGGGGCGCCCCTTTAAAAGACGGGTAAATAAATCGATGGTAATGTGTTTACGTTCCTTCGTAGCCAGCGAGGCCCCGATAAAACCAATCCACAAGACGAGATGCCGTAAAAAAATATCACCCCATAGTATGCCATAATCGAATAAACCGCGTAAAGCAACCTGCAGAAAGGCAAAGACCACCATAAAGAGCACGATTGCCACTAACAGACCGGTTTCAAGCTGGGCGACCCACCCGTTTATTTTATCAAGAATTTTCATAGGTTGTAAAATAGGAACTGTTCGCTATGCAACGCAAGGGATTATCAGGGTCACGGGTTTGCGTATCCCGACAATTAATCTTATTTTCAGGATCACTCAGAAAAACAGGATATTTCCATGCGTCTGATGCTTTTTATTCTTTTGGTTTCGGTCTTTGCCGTCCACGCACAAGACCCGGTCCCCTTCGACACCAACAGTGATTACTACGCACGTGGCAACCGGACGGTTACCTTCCAAATGGCGCCGCCAATGGAAAAGTATAATGCCCTGGGCTATAAAAATTTACCCTGTCGTACCGCTGCGGTGGACCCAAAACAGATATTGCCCGGCAGTGTTTTATTTGTTCCGGCCTTAATCGGTAAAAAACTCCCGGATGGCAGTTATCATGATGGATATTTGTTTGCCCACGATGTTGTTCATAGTGAAACAAATGGAATTATTGTTTACGGCGCACCAGGCAAAGCGTTAAAAAACAAAACGGTTTATGTGGTGTATGGGGTTATGGCCAAAACCATGCGTTTACGCTTTGCCTTGCAATACAAGAAGACCAGGCAAAAAATGACCTACCAAATGGTTGCTGACGATCTGACCCGGTTGATGAAAAACAACAAGGATATTATGGATATCAACCAGCGTATCCAGTTCTATTCGGCCCGGGGCAAGGGGACGCCCTATCTTATTTTTAACCTTGGCGAAGGCGCCAACGCCGCAACCGATCCCGATCCGACCATCGATTTTTCTCATGTGGATTGTATGACTTTTTGCGAAAACACACTGGCTCTGTCCATTTCCGACAATTACAAACAAATGTATAACAATTTGCAACACATCCGTTACCGTGACGGTGATATCCGCTATACCAGCCGCAACCATTTCACCATTGCCGATTGGTTGCCCAACAACAGTTGGTTGCTGGAGGATGCCACAAAACAAATAGGCGGGAAACTCAGTAAAAAAATGACCAAAGTGATCGATCATTACGCTTTTTTCAAAAGAAATCATGTACCGGACAGCGCCCTTGTGAAAAGCCCGCCGGAAACATTGACCGTGGATTATATCCCGACCAATGCACTTTTAAAATTACAGGACCGTTTAAATGGCGGCGAGATCGTTTCCATCGTCAGCACCCTGCCGGGGATCATTTCGGCCCATATGGGGATTATCGTGCGTGATCACTGGAACAACCTGATTTTCCGCCATGCAAGCAGCCCGCAAAAAACCGGCGAGGTCATGGATGTTCGTTTTAGTGATTATGTACAAACGTTAAAAAAATCAAAGACACGAGTGGGCATGATTTTTATGCGCACGCGTCAGCAAAAAAACGATCAGACCAAAGGTTAGCAGGCTATGACCACAATGGATAGATTACCAATAATTTTTCCCACCACATCCTGAACAGCCTTTGATGGCAAGAAAATTGCTATTATATATCCTATCAATAACCCATGACCTTAGTTCTGCGGGGAAGAGTTAAGAATGATTCCGGAAGGGGCCGTTTCAACGGTTTTCCGAATATTTGCCCCTTGAAGTTGACGAACCACCACTTACCCTTCGATAGGGTTCGATATACGGACAAGGGACATTGATTTGAGATTTTAAAAGGAGCTGATTCCCGGAGTTTCCAGCAGACTTACGTTTTAGGAAATATGGAACTCCCGGCGGGATGCCGGGATATTAAGTTTTCTTATAAAAGATGTATTAATAATTTGAAGGTACACTCTTTTTTAGCGCATCCTTACACTGTTCCGAATAAATTTTAATTTTGGAGTTCAAATAGTGCAGCGTTTTTTTACTGGTTTCCAAATCCGCTAAAACCGTACTTCTGGTTTCTTCGAAAAAGCCCTTCAGGGTGCCAAACAATCCGTTATAATAATTGATGCCCTCTTTTAGGTTTTCCGAAAAGGCAAGAAAATATTTTTCCTGTTTTCCTGTAAAAGATGTTTTAGCCTCATCGATTTTGTCTTTGAGATAATCAATGTAAATATTCAGTTCTTTTACAAACAAGTTGGGCCGGTCGGTCCGCGTGATCATATTTGCCCGGCCATAGATATGATCGACCATTTCTTTTAGGCTCATCATTTTTGAGAAATAAGCAAGATTGGGTCCGGGGCATACCGACACTCCATTGCCCTCGACCTTGGTATCCAAATTATTGACCAATAATGCCGGGGTGCCCAAGCCAACACAGATACAGGATTTATCAACAATTTTATCAAACTGTTTATGGTACTCTGCAGGGGGCAGGCCTTCATTTTCCAGGTTTTTTAATTTCCGGCTTTGGTATTGGCGTGACGCGGTACAGATGCTTTTTTCCGTATATTCTTTGTTTGAAACAAGATATTTTTTGGGGCAGGGGCTCCCGGGTCTGCCCTCGGCAATTTTGGCAAACTTAACGATATCCTTGGTGTTGCCGCGCATACTGTTAAAGGGAACGCCCAGGGGCGAAACATCGCTCAGATATAAATCATCTTCTTTTGCCTCGCCTAATTTGTTTCTTGTCCGACCGTCAACATTGGTGACCTCTTGCACCAATAAAAATGGTGATCCCCAACCCACAGAATCCAGGTTATAATGTTCAATAAGAAATTGATGTTCCTCCGCTGTTCCGACCCCGCCCTGAGCGGTAATCTTTATTGAAACCTTTTTTTGCGGAAGCGTACGGCCTTTTTGCCCCAGAGCTTTAACAAGAATATCATGCAGGGAGCCGGTCAGCTCTTCCCGCTTGTCCCGGAACTCGGCCAGGATGGGGCCCATCAAATAGCCATCTGTGGCAAAGGCATGACCGCCACAATTAAGCCCGGACTCAACACGGTATTCCGATACCCACAGGCCTTTTTTTGCGAGGAACTTACCCTGGATAAAGGCCGAGCGATAATCACTGACCTTTAACACGATTTTCTTTTTTATGTAACCGTTTTCATCGGGGAAGAAATCTTCAAATTGCTCAAAGTAACCATATAAACGGGGATTTAATCCGGCGGATAAAACAATGGAAGATTCCAGGTCACTATTGGCATAGCCACGCAACGCCGCATGGGCGTCATTATAATATACGGGGAGTTTTTCGTTTTTCAGATAATTTTCCTTGTCCAGCTTGGTCATAATATTGACATCGATACTTCCCATGGAGATGTTTTCTTTAACCCATTGTCCTATTTCATTTATGTTCAGATATTTTTCCGTCAGGGATTTGAACTCCTGTTTTAATTCAGTTCCGTCCGGCAACATGGAAAAATATTCTTTTATTTCATTGCCCATTTCGATGGTGGCGTTTTTTAATGTTTCGAATTTTTGGCTGGCCAGATCATTTATTAAATTCAGATACGAGGTAATCCTTTTGGCCCTGAAATCTTCCATCTTATCGGTAATTTCATCGTAAGGGAGTTTAAACCTGGCGCAATACATCCGGCGCAATTTTTCCATAAGAATATCATCGACCAGTGATATGACCGAATCAATGCCATAGGCCGAAACCTTTAACGGGGTGTCAATTGTGAAACCAATGCCCATAACAGGGATGTGAAATGAATGAAGCTTATTCATATTTTACCATTATTTTTTAGTTGATGGGTTTTATACGTTGTTGAATGTAAATGTTCCTTGGGGGGCATTATAAACACAAAAGTCCTTATTTCCAATTTTTCATGGATGAATCGGTGGAATTTTTTCCGTTGTAGCATCAATAGAACAAACACGATGTTGTCTGTTACTTTACGCCCAGTGCTGCATCCTCATTGTCTGAACCGGGATTGGAAGGCCACTAAATTTTCAAGTTTTACCAAACCGGGTGTCAGTTAAATCACCATTTGTATTATTAACCAATACAAATCCGAAAGGCGGTACTTTATATAGCAATCGCAAGCGGCGCTGGTCCTTTTATGAAAACCGAATTTTATATAATTGTTCGATTATTAAAAATTTTTAAGCATCCCGGAGCTAAAAACTTTTACATTGAAATATCCCAGATGAACCACATATAACTTTCAGCTCACGAACTTCTGAACCTTAAACGCTTGATGGCTTGATTTAAAAACAATACAGGCTATAAAAATTCTATTCAAGGCAAGGCCAATAGAATATCTTTAAAGCTAAAAAGGCCATGTACAAAATACATGGCCTTTTGTTCTTTCATACAATACTTTAACTTTGTTCGGCAATCTTTTCCAGCATTGCGGTGGTAAGGGATTTGGGGCGTTCCAAAGCCTGGCCAACAATACGGTCCCAGATAATATTACTCAGAACACCAATGGCGCGACCAACCCCGAACATTACGGTATAAAAGTCATATTCAGTTACCCCATAATGCCATTGGATAACACCGGAGTGGGCATCTACATTGGGCCAGGGGTTCTTGGCTTTACCTTGTTTCTCAAGAATGGGCGGGACAACGTCATACAACAGGCTTACAACCTTAAACAACGGATCATCCGGCAAATGTTTCAGGGCAAATTCCCTTTGAGCCGTGTAACGAGGGTCTGTTTTGCGCAAAACCGCATGGCCATAACCCGGGATTACCTGGCCGCTGTTTAATGTTTCCCAAACATATTTTTGCAATTCTTCCTTAGACGGGGTTTTATTGCCCATACGGGCCATCAAAGCCTGGGTCCAGCGCAACACCTCCTGATTTGCCAGTCCATGTAACGGCCCGGCCAATCCACCCAGCCCGGCGGCCAGCGAATAATAGGCGTCGGAAAGGGCTGTGGCAACCAGGTGCGTAGTATGTGCGCTTACATTGCCACTTTCATGATCGCTGTGCAGAATAAAATATAGACGGGAAATTTCATCGTACGGATGTGCGATACCCATCATATGGGCAAAGTTGGCGCCAAAATCCAATTCAGGATCGGAAGCAATTGGCGTATCGCCTTTATATTTCATCCGATATATATAGGCGGCAATTTCCGGCAGTTTGGCCAGCAGGTTTACGGCATCCTCATACATTGGATCCCAGTATTCCATTTTTGTCATACCGGCATTATAACGTTTTACAAAAACCGATTCGCGTTCCAGGGCAACAACCGCCGCTGTAAACATGCTCATTGGGTGGGCGTCGCGCGGCATGGCGCGTAATACATCAAAAATATATTGTGGAACATGTCTGCGTGCCCGGAATTCTTCCACTACATCTTTTATATCCTCTTTTGTGGGGATTTCCCCGGTCAGCAACAAATAAAAATGACCTTCGACGAAGGGAATTTCAGCATCGGCGGCACGCGGTAATTTTGCCAAACATTCCGGGATGGTATATCCCCTGAAACGGATGCCTTCCATCGGGTCCAGATAACTGATATCTGTTGAGAGGGACTTCAGCCCCCGCATTCCTCCATAGAGTTGTGAAATTTTAACTTCGTCAACCTTGACATTCCCGTGATTCTTGATGAGCTTGGATATCCGCTCACGGGCGGCAGGAATCTTCTCCTCCAATTTTTGCTTTAACCGAGACATAATACTGTCCTTTCAGTTGGTGAAAAAGTAAAAAAATAAGCGCCCCCGTTAACTGGCGACGCTTGACGTTTTAGTGTTAGACTTTTTATTGCCGTTCGATGTTTCAACGGTTTTTTTCTCTTTTTTAGCATGGGGTTTATAATCGGTTTCATAAAACCCGGTTCCTTTAAAAATCATCCCGGCACCCAGACCAATTTTTCGTACAACTTCGCCGCCACAGTGTGGACAAGTTTTTAAATGGGGGGCCGTCATTTTTTGAAATACTTCAAATTGATTGTTACAATCTTTACACACATAATCATACGTTGGCATTTTTACACTCTCCTAAGATATCAAACTACAAATACAGGCAACGTTGACAATATCCTGCCAGCTACATCCCCTTGATAAATCGTTGAAGGGGTTTTTCAGGCCCTGGATAACCGGCCCAATAGCCTCGGCCCCGGCCAGACGTTCGGTCAGTTTATAGCCAATATTCCCGGCATCCAGATCCGGAAAAACAAACACATTGGCCTCACCGCCAACCGGGCTGCCCGGTGCTTTCTTTTTTCCGATAGCCGGAACAAACGCCGCATCAAACTGCAATTCACCGTCCACGGTTAAAGCCGGCTCCAACTTTTCAATTATTTTTGTCGCATTTACAACTTTACTTACACTGTCATGACGCGCACTTCCCTTGGTTGAAAATGAAAGCATCGCCACCTTCGGTTTTTTCCCCGTCAAACGTGCAAATGTTTGCGCAGAGCTAATCGCTATACTTGCCAGTTGTTCATCGGTTGGATCCGGGATAACCGCGCAATCACCAAAGGACAGTGTTCGCCCGTCTTTAAGCACCATAATAAAACTACTGGATACAGCTTTCATCCCCGGGGCAAGCCCGATTACCTGCAAGGCTGCTTTTAAAACATTTCCGGTTGTACTGATCGAGCCGGCTACCGCGCCATTGGCCTCGCCGTGCTTTATCAGGAATGCAGCAAAGAACAGATTGCTTTTTAGGGCATTTTGTGCATCCTGCAGTGTGGCGCCCTTATGTTTTCTTAACTCCAGATATTCCGCAACAAAAGCGTCCCGGCCATAATTGTCCGGGTCTATGATTTCAACTTCACTTAGGCTTAGGCCATTACCTGCCGCAAGTTGATGTATTACTTCTTTTTTACCGATTAAAACCGGCGTTAGCAGGTTTTTGTTTTTTAATTCAGCTGCCGCCTGCAGAACGCGGATATCTTCTGTTTCAGGCAGTAGAATTCTATTTGTGGGATTTTGCGCCGCTTTTTGCTGTAATGATTCTATAAATGACATATTTTATCCAAATTTCTGTTTTAATTTTTGGGCTACTAATTTACTAACAAAATCATCAATATTACCATGAAATTTAGCAACATTTTTAATTATTGTTGAATTTAAGTATGTATATTTCTCATTTGGCATCAAAAACACGGTCGATATGGTCTCGGCAAGCTTTTTATTCATCAATGCCATTTGAAACTCATATTCAAAATCCGAGATCGCGCGTAGCCCACGGATAATAACCGTGGCATTATTTTTTAAAGCAAAGTTAACAAGTAAACCATCAAATTGCTCAACACGCACATTGGGAAAGGTTTTCAATGCGTCATGGATCATTTCCAGACGTTCGTCTGTGGAGAACAGTGGGTCCTTTTTTGGGTTTTGGGCCACCGTAACAATTACCGAGCTAAAAATGTTTCCCGCGCGCTTTACAATATCGATATGTCCATTTGTAATCGGGTCAAATGTCCCGGGATAAATAGCCGTGATTTCTTTTCTCATAATAACCGCTTCTCAATAAATTTAATAAGACTTCGACCCATTTTCTTTTCTTTCAAAACGGTGTAGCTATTGGATGTTCCAAGTACCGGATTGGATACTTCATGTTCCAAAACAATCAAATCCCCCACACGGAAATATTCTGCCTGTGTCAACGAATCGATAAGAAGCTGTAACCCATCTATTTTAAAGGGAGGGTCCAGCAGGTAAAAATTATAAGATATGGCATTGGTCTTTATAAATGTTTCGGCGGGAAGTTGTATTATGGAATAATTTTCTGCATCAAGATTTAGGTTGGTAACGTTTTTTTTTAATATCCTGACAGACGAAAACGCTTTTTCAACAAAAGAAATGTGCCGTGCTCCGCGACTTAACGCTTCGAGCCCTAAACTTCCGCTGCCGGAAAATATATCAACACCTTCTTTATCAATAATAAAATCGTCGAGCACCTGGAAAATATATTCCTTTACGCGGTCAGTTGTCGGCCTAATCGATAAATCTTCACCGGCAATAAGTTTTTTCCCCTTATATTTTCCGGTAATGATACGCATTTATATAAAAACTTTTAGAATAAGCGAAACACTGTATTTCTTTTTGCTAAACGTTTTCTGGTCCTTAGCGGATATCTGCATTTTATGAATATTGATCTGGGAACTGTTTGAAATAGATGCAATAAAGTTTTGGGTATTCTTTAAGCTGCCTTCGAATGTTGCTTGTACATTAAAGCGTTTAAAACCGGATTGCTCATCTTCGAACCGGTTTACAAGTCCTTTGGTTTTCAGGCCTGCTTTTTGTGCCTTATCGCGCAAGAGTCCTTCAAGTGCATCAATGGACTTCGCATTTTCATCTTCTGATAAGCCCGCGGATGGGACGCTGGAAGAAACACGGCCTTTAAATACGCTTAATACCCCGCCCTGGCTTCCGGGACGGACATTTGATGATACAACATTAAAACGTGCTGCGGGAGCTGAATTTTTTAAGCGAACGTTCACTTTTGCAAGATCATCACGGGACTTACCAAATATCTCAAATAAAAAAGAACGGTCATAGAGCAATAAACTTGAAAGACTTGCCTTACCTGTAACCGCACCCAAAACCTTCCCGGTAAGTTCGGCTTTTGCCTGGTTCTCCATCGAGATATTCTGTAAAAATTTCTGTTTTTTCTTTTGCTCCTGCTTGGCCTTGGCATCCATCATTGCTTCTTTTTGAGATCCCTGCAATTTTCCATCCTGGCCAGTGGTCGTTTGCTGATTTAACGTGGGAACGGTCGGCCCGGACAAGAAGAAATGATCAATCCCAATATAGGCGAGTATCAGGATAATAATTATAACACCGGCAATAACAATCGGCTTATAATTTATTCCTGCCTGCTTCTCATCTTCATAGTCATCGGTTATTATTGCCTCTTTATTTAAAAGTTCCGGTTCTTGGGCATCGATATCCGTATCAGGCGGGGCTTCAGATTCTTCATTTAACAAATTTGGTTCATCGATATTTATTTCCGGCTCTTCTTCACCAATATTAATATCGGCATTAACATCAAATGCCGAATCCGAAAGGTTTTCAGAATTTTCAATGTTTAACAAATCCTCATCGATGTCAATGTCAAGATTGTCGTTATCTGTTAACTCGTCCGGCTTTGCGCTGTCATTTTCAGTGTCTTCCGGAAGCTGTAAATCATCTTCTTCATCTTCAAAGAGATCATCATCTTCCAGTAAATTATATTTTGCCATTTTAAAATCTCCTGATAGCGGGAGTTATGTTGTGAAATCCTATAATAGTGCGCCGTAAGCTTCGATAAAATTATATGTTTTATTGTCACTTACTATCTTTGTCAGCTCATCAACTTCAGGCAGTATTAATTCTGCGGATAAATGCTTTTGAACATCTGCCATCAATTCATTTGTTATTTCAGTTCCATATATGTAAACCTGCATTTGGTCAAAGGAACTATCACCGGTTTGTTTCAGGATATTTATACTTTGTTTATAACGCCCGTTAATCAACTCGGCGATGATTTCAGTATGGGCCCGGTCATCCCGGGGAATATAGTCAAGATAAGAGAGATAATAATCCATTCCGGTATAAATATGCTGCTCAATATAATTTGCAGTTATCTTTGAAATCATAGTGTTTTGATTAACCGATTTCCATTTTCCAAGAATGTTTTCAAGACTAAAGCAATCTAAAAAGATTCCTTTGAGCGGTTTCCCTAAATTAGAGGCAAAATCAGTAAGGCTTTTTATCAGCTGCTTATCCAGGGCAACAACAGTGGCAATATCTGAAATATCCGAAACATTACGAATTGAAAGGATTGATATTTTATAATTGGTAATTGGTTTGGGCAGGATAGTCCCGAGTTCACTTTTTATTAAATTTCTTTTTTGATCCTTTGGGCTTTCAGCCGGTAAAATTATTTTTTTTACCGTGGCCCTATTAAAAGGTATTACTATAACTATGTCGTCAAAATCAGACCCTATGGCCTCGTTTAATTTTGACATTATATGATCAAATTGCCCATCCGAAAACAAAAGATCGGGAGCAGGGGGTTGTTGATATCTTAACTGGTTTGACATAATGATTTGAGAACCTGAACCTTCTTCAAAAAGAAGATATTCAAATCCATCATCTGTTATAGACAGACTTAATGTTTTGTTCATAGAAGAATTTTAAAACCGGGGAAGTGCCCCGGTTTTTGCCTTTTTGGTCAAAGTTATTTTTTATCTTCCCAGCTTTTAGAGTTTCTATGAATAAACCCAGCATTCTTCAAGGTTTTCTTAAAAACAAGATTTACCCGGATTTCTTTTCCATCGGCTGCAAACATTAAGACTTCTTCGAGTTTATTTTGTAAATCTTTAAATTGTGAAACGTTTGGTTTTGCTTCCTTTATTTCGGCCAACACTGCATTTAATTTTGCAATATCGCCATCAAAATTTTTAATCCCGCGCGGCAAACGCCTTACTTTTGATAAAACGTCATTGAATTCCTGTAATTTTTTAACAGCATCCGCATTCAATGAATCCAAATTGTTGAATAATGACTTTTCGTACATTTGTTCCATTATACTAAGTGCGGAGCGTGCATTTTCGGCATCTTTAACAATGTTGCTAAAACTTTTTGAGTTGTTTACCATATTCACAAAATCCTTTAGGTCTTTAAAGGCATTATATTCACTGCCATCTTCATATTTCTTAAGCAGTATTTCCAATTCTTTATTTTTTACCAGGATTTCAATGTTTCTTCTAATTTTTTTCTTTATTTCCAAGCCTTTATTATGAACCATCTTTAGTGTATCAAGGTAAGCGCCAAAAGCGTTCAGATATTCGAACGAAGATATATCATTTGCAATTGGTTCCACTTTTTCCTTTAGCTCCTTAAACAGCATCGGGCTTTCAACCATCACGTCGGCAGAATCGGGATCGACGCTAATAACATACGGTTCATGGTTTACAGGACTATAAAACATTTTTTCAGTCAGATTATAGACAAGCTGGTCTTGCTCTGACAACTTATAACGCGAAAGTTTATTTGTAATGATAAAGTTTTTCAAAAAGGTTTGGTACAGATTTTCAACTTTTTCTTTTATGGTATTGCTTGCATTAAACTCTTCTTCCCCGTTTAGTACCTGTAGCTTTGCAAGGGCATTTAACGCATTTTCATTAAAATCCTTGATTCTATCGGCTACGCTTGTTCTTTTTACTAAGTCTGTTGCTTTGACTGCTTTAATAAAGTCACTTATCCTGGTACTTAATATGGCCCATTGTTCATTGATGCTGCCTACTTCCACATCCTTCAAATATTGATTAATGTTTTCGATCAATTCTTTGGAGTGTGCGGCGGCTGTTTGTAAATTAAGGTCCGACAAGTCCCGTCTAAGTTGATAAAGCGTATCCAGCAAAGCAGCATCCTGATAATAATTCGGGAATTTTACATCGCTGTTAAAGGATGATAGTTGTTGTTTTAATTCTTCGGCTTCATTTGCAATATCTTCGTGAGCTTTGAAATAGCGGGCATTATTTTCGAGATCATTTTTTATATTATCAATATTTTGACTAAGTTTGAGAAGTGAGGCAACATAAGGATTACTAAGATATGCATCGAGCTGGTTTTTTAGCTCTTGGGTGAACTCAACCAGTTGTTTTTCCTTTATAAGCGAAGAGTCTGCTTTTAAACGGGCCAACAGTTCATCCTTATCGGTAGTGTAGCTATGCGTAAGACGATGATAAAATTTTTGCGCCTCATAAATGCTGGATATATTTTGATGAGAAGTTGTGCTTTCGTACTTCTCCTGTTCCCATATACCGGGTGGAACCGTTAATACGATATAAAGAGCGGCGGCAAACATTACAATTAAAATCTTTGATATTATCGAGCCCTTTGCGGATTGTGAAGCCATTTCTCCTCCAACATTATTAGTATGGTGTATTTTTATTTATAAAAGAAAATGAAATCAAAAATTAAGTAAATACAATTTTAATGTCAAACCTTTGCCCAAATTGACAGCCGTTTATTCGATAAATGTTATATATTAGGTGTTTACCCTTGAAGAAACTACTTATTATTTTCTTGTTTATTGGTTTTTCCTGTAGAACCTCATCAAAATCTACCGATCCAATATTGCTATCAGCAAAGAATTTGGAATATAGTCGGGAAAGTGCGCTACAAAAGTGGAAAGATCTTTTCTCAAAAGCATCATCCGATGATCAAAAGACAATTGTATTGCAATCTATGGGAAATTGTAAAAACAAATTGTTTATTCCATTTTATCAAAAGGTGTTAATTCGTTCTGCTTCCGTCCCTGTTATTGAAAAAACAATTTTTGCCCTTGGCCAAACAAAATCTCCGGAAGCGGAAAAGGCTTTACTTAGCTTTGCCCAAAGGGGCCACAACTTTTCCGGGCCTATTCTCAAGGCGCTGCAACATTGTGGCACTTCACAATCTCTGGTGTATATTAAAAGCCTATTACGAGACGGCCGGGCCATAGGGCCACTTTTAGAAACCATTGCCGTTTTAACCAAAAACAAGGTTAGCTTAGCTTCTTTAACACACACAATACCCGGTTCATTTCTTTTAAAACACAACTCCGCAAAAGCGGGGTATTTTCTGCTATACACAGGCACCAGCCGTCAGCTCCCATATTTATTGAACAATCTTATCCAGGATGACAGCCTTGGGCAAAAATACTATCTGCGTTCCCTTATAAAATTATTTAAATCCAATACGCTTTTGAAATCGATAACAAGCAATGATAGTCTTCGGGAAGACACCCGGGTTAAGCTAAAGAGAATATTACATAAAAATGTCGATTGGCGGATCAAGTACTATGCATTAGATTTATTCAACCAATTTGCCGACAGTAACGATATAAAAGATATTGTTCCTTTTACACAATCATCCATACCATATGTACAGGTAAGGGCCATACAATTGACCGCAAACCTTTATGGCGCAAAAGGTACTGGCTACCTGCTTAATGCCTATCAGGCTGAACGTTCATATTATTTAAAAGGAAAGATAATAGTTGAACTTGCAAAACTGGCGCCGAAGACGGCTTTTCGCTATATCATGCAAAACCTGGATAGAGGCCCCACATCTTTTAAGGAAGATTTATTGAGCAGCTTGGCCCTGATACAATTGCCCGCTTCAAAAAGTGCCCTTCGGTCTTTTTTATCTGTTCAAAATTTTCGTTTGGCAAATAAGGCCTTTAACCTCCTGGCGACCGGGAAACAAATTCGGTTGAGAGATATTGAGATGCTTATGCAAACATCCTCAAATTCCGTACTTTTTACCATTCTTGACTGGCAGGTAAAACATAAAAAACATGTTAAAAAGGACTTGCTGCTTAACGCCTATAAAACATTTTCGGGACCGGATAATTTTGAAACACAAAATCTGATCATACAAATCCTTGCCCAAAGCAAACCGAACATTTCAGAAAGCGATTTGAGTTTTTTGGCCGGCAATGCCTGTTCAAAAACAAGCCTTGTTTCTCTACAAAAATCATTTGGCCTGGAAAGCTTACGTTCATTTACCGGAAATACAATCATCTCTTTTTTAACAGCCGACTCTGTTCTATCAATTTTTAATCAGGATATATCCGCGATTATTCATACTCCCAAGGGGGATATATCCATCAAGTTTAATACCCATGATACGCCTTTAACCAGTTTCAATTTTATACATCTTGCAAAACATAATTTTTATAATGGCCTTATCTTCCATCGAGTGGTTCCTGATTTTGTTGTCCAGGGTGGCGATCCGGCCGGCGATGGGTCCGGTGGGCCCGGATATACCATTCCATCTGAAGATTTATTAACTTTTAAACGAGGTACCGTTGGGATCGCAACCGCAGGATTTGACACTGGTGGATGCCAGTTTTTTATCTGCCAATCCGAACAACCCCATCTCGATGGTAATTACTCTGCCTTTGCCCAAGTTACAAAAGGAATGGATATTGTTGACAAAATCACCATTGATGACCATATTAAGTCCATCACAATTATTTTTCATTAACAAGGAGACGATCATGCCAAGAACCAAAATGTTTTTTATATGTTTTGCAGTTTGCCTTTTGTTTTCATCCATTGGCTATGGGCAAGATACTTCCCTGACTTTTGTTCAAAAAGGGGATAGCGCTTACGATGCATTTCAGAACGGGCTTGCGCTGAACAATTATCTTAAAGCCATTGAACTTGACCCTTTAAACTATGATGCCGCCTGGAAACTTAGCCGCTCTTATGTTGATATTGGAGAAGATTTAGATGGCGACCAAAAAGCCGGATATTATCAAAAAAGTGAGACTTTTGCCCGCAAGGCAACCAGCCTAAATCCCGAAGGTAGCATGGGTCATTTATCCTTAAGCATTGCCCTTGGGCGTGTTGCGCTTGATGCCGGCCCCAAGCAGCGTATAAAAATGTCAAAAGAAATAAAAAAAGAAGCTGATCTTGCCATAAAGTACGACGTGAACAACGACATTGCCTACCATGTTCTCGGACGCTGGAACAGAAAACTTGCAAATTTAAGCTGGATTGAAAAAGGGTTCGCGAACATGTTTTTGGGCGGAGTTCCCGAAGGCGCATCTAATGAAGAGGCGGTTAAGGATTTTAAAAAAGCCATCGAACTAAACCCCGGCTATATAAACCATTACCTCGAACTTGCAAAAACTTATATTATGATGGACAAGGATGACTTGGCCAAACCGGAACTTAAAAAATGCCTTGAGCTTAAGGTTTTTGATTCCGATGATCCCAAATATAAAAATGAAGCAAAGGAATTATTGAAAGATATCGAATAGTGGGTAAATTTTTTTCTCATAAAAACGCCAATATAAAGGGTTTATTGTTTTTGGTCGGGCTTCTTTTAATTAGTGCCGGCCTTTGGTACACACACGACCTTGTACAGAGTTTAAAAGTTCGCTCTACCGAGTATGTAAAATTTCGAATAAAAGTTTTTGAAGCCAATATCAACAGTCCACAGTCCAATATTGATATTGGCTTTTTTTTTAATGAAGTAATAAGCCGGGCAGATTATCCTATAATATATACAGACAACAAATTTCATCCTCAAAGCTGGAAAAATATTGATTCCCGCCTCGATAGCAGCAATGTACTTTCTGCTCAGGATTCTGTAATATTGTTTAGTGCTTTAAAGGAAATTTCTACGGAAAACCCTCCCATCCCCATAAAATACAGTGGAATTATCCTTGGGTATTATTTTTATGGGTACCCACCGGAAGTACATCGTTTAAGGAATTTGCCTTATGTCGCTGTTTTTGTGGCCATTATATTTATTCTAATCGCCTATCTGGGCTTCACTTACATAAAAAGCAATGAACAAAAATCCATCTGGGTTGGAATGGCCAAAGAAACGGCACATCAATTGGGCACACCTTTAAGTTCTCTCGCCGGATGGATTGAATTGCTAAAGACGGATAAATCAAATTTTGATATTGGCCTTTTCGAAATGGGCAATGACTTGTCAAGATTGAATAAAATTGCCAACCGTTTTTCAAAAATCGGTTCCCGGTCAAAACTGCAATCTGTTGACTTAAATCCGGTGATTTCTTCGGTTGTAGATTATTTCAATAAACGTCTGCCACACTTAAACAAGCGTTTATCAATAAAGTTTACCGAAAACCCCGTACCCGCAGTTATGTTAAATGTTGATCTTTTTGAATGGGTTATGGAAAATATAATCAAAAATGCGATCGATAGTTTTGGTGACAAGCAAGGCGAAATTATATTGCATTTGCACACTTTGACAAAAAAACAAATTGTTTTGGATATCCACGATACGGGAAAAGGCATCCCCGGCAGTGACAGAAAACGTATTTTTAAACCTGGGTTTAGTACCAAAAAACGTGGCTGGGGATTGGGTTTAAGCCTGGCCAAACGAATAATGGAAGAATATCATAATGGACGATTGATTTTGTTGGATAGTAAAGTGGGACAGGGAAGCACTTTTAGGATTGTATTTAAAAGTTAATTCACATCTTGTATTTTTTATCTAAAGTCATTATACTAAACTGAATTTAATAGCTACAGGGGTAGTCGATTTATGAACATTAAACAAAGTGAATTTTCAATGCTGCTCAGACCACACATGCCCGCATTAAAAAGTACGGCTTTACGAATGACCCGCTCGCGTCTTGATGCGGAAGACCTTTACCAGGAAACGATTTTTAAGGCATTTAAAGCTTTTGCACAATTTAAACCCGATACCAACTTTCGCGCCTGGATATTTCGTATTTTGATAAATAGCTATATTACCGTTTACCGTAAAAAAATCCGGCAACCCCAAAAAGTAAGCTATGACAATCTGGATGAATATTTCTTGTTCCAGAAAGCCCATCACAAAACCTCATTGCAGGGAACAATCGATGAAGATTTTGGAAACAATCAGTTTGAAGACGATATTTTGATCGCCCTGAACAATTTACCAAATCCCTTCAAACTTGTTGT
This sequence comes from uncultured Calditrichaceae bacterium, assembly GCA_964456445.1. Classification (GTDB taxonomy): domain Bacteria; phylum Calditrichota; class Calditrichia; order Calditrichales; family J004; genus CAYWBI01. Next base: position 24,064 of record CAYWBI010000005.1, on the reverse strand, counting down.
CCTTTTATCAGATGTAGAAGGTTTCAGCTATAATGAGATATCGTCTATAGTAAATATACCTCTGGGAACCGTAATGTCCCGCCTTTACCGGGCACGAAGGTTGTTACAACGTACACTTTGGGGTTATGCACAAAAAAACGGTTATATAAGTAACGCAACTCGTCCCAAAAATTAATTTTTCAGGCCCCACAATTACCAGTACACATCTCCGGTCTTTTAAATTTTAGCAACCGATGGGTTATATGCCCTGGAAATATATTTTTGTAGATTTACTGCTTTGATTTAACAATACTCAATCTTTTAATTTACCAGTATTAAACTTTGATTAAATAAATAATTTCTAAAAAGCAACTGGTCGGCAAAGGTTTTGCCCTTTTCTTCTGCCTTTTGGACATTTATGGTTATACTTTCCGGTATCCAAATGTTTTTATAATATTTCATGTTTAATTCTACTATAAAACCACTTTTGACAGCATCATTTTGTAATATTTGAACTTTCCATCCCTTGCACAACCATTTTGTTTTAAAAACCTCAAATTTTGGCGTTGTAATGACCTTCTGCCCGAGGCGGGGAACATAATTTTCCACACGCAGGCACAAGCCGTTTTTGCCAAATATATACTGTGTATAAACCGTGTCTGTATTTGCAACGGATAATTCATTGATTATAACAAAATCTTTTTGCGTCTGTAACTGATAGGTATCAGAAATCATATCATATAAGCCGTTTAAATAAAACCGCTTATAGTCGAACAGCAGTCCTTTTAGTTGTTTTTTTATATCATTCACTATTTCAGCATATTCCTTTTCGGCCTCTGTACTTAATTTTTTTACGCCTAATTGCGACAGATAAACCTGATTGGGTTTTATCCAGATCATTTGTAATGGAAAAACATCCTTTGTTTTCCATTGTTTTAAAGAAAATCTCTGCGACGGGATATTGCTTACTAAAGCCGTATAATTATTAACGCCCGTTTCATTTAAAATATAGTAATTAGCGCTTAAACTATTAAAAAACGATTTTTCATCAAATCCTTTTGTTTGTGCACTTATAAATGAAATTAGGGTAACCAAAATAAATATTAGTTTCATTATATTCCTTTCCCGGATCATGAATTTTTTTTGCAATAGAGATTACAATTATTTAGATTTTCAAATTAAATGATTCAACAATGATTTTGACATGGTTCGGGTAAAAGTTAATTATTCTATGCCAATCATCCAAGTTTGTAAATAATTTTATCTTAAAATATATTCATTTTAATAGAGGGGTTTTAATGAAACGTTCATTAATATTATTTTCTTCACTCATCGGATTGATTCTTCTTATATCATCCTGCCGCCCGCCGGACCTGGAAGGCGCCATTGTGCACTTTAAAGCCAATAGGATGGACAATGCTTTGGAACTTGCGCAGAAAGCAACGACAGAGCATCCGGAAAATGCAGAAGCCTGGTATTGGCTTGGCCGCATCAATGGAAAACTTGGTCACATGTCTGAAATGGTTTCCGCCTTTGATAAAAGTTTAAGTTTAGGTGACCAATTTAAAAATGATATCATCAATGAAAAAAGCTACTATTTTGCCATTACCTATAATGATGGTATAAAAAATTATCAAAATTTTTCAAAATTGAAAGATAAAGATATTGATAAGGCAAACAAATCAGCCAAAGATGCCATCCAGAACTTTTCGGATGCAAATACAATTAAAAAGAATTTTATGTCCGTTCGTTTAATTTCTGCTTGTTATCAATTATTAAATGATGGTGAAAATGCCGTTAAAGCAAGTAAACAACTCACAACGGATTTTCCCGATTCTTCCGTTTCGTGGGCGGAATATGGACAAATGTTGTTTCTAAATAAAGATTATTCTGAAGCAATACCGATACTTACAAAAGCGCTTGAGCTTGACCAAACCAATACCATGGTCCCTACGCTGCTGGCCCAAGCCTACGATACAAAACATGATACAAAAAATTCAATTAAATATTATAAGTTAGCTATTGCAAACAACCCGGAAGAAAAAGCACTTCCCTTTAACTTGGCCTTGCTTTCTTTCAACCGGGCAAACGATGAAAAAACAAGCAAAGCAGATAAAAAGACCTATTTAGAAGACGCCGCCCTCTATTTTGGGAAGGTCATTGAGATTGATCCGAACATGAAAGAAGCCTATCAACTCAAGGGTCAATCTGAATTGTTGTTGGAAAAATATGATGTTGCAAAAGAAACATTACAGGAAGGCGTGGAATTTTTTCCGGACGATAACAATATGTGGTATAACCTGGGCGTCTGTTATGCCCGTCTGGGTGACAAGAAAAAATCACGAAATGCATTCGATAAAGCAGAAGCACTGCAAAAATAGAAAAAGGGGGGTTAAACCCCCTTTTTTTTATTTGTTAAAAAGTAGGACAATGATTCCATTTCAATTGCCATGTTTTCCTGTTTAACAAGAATTTCTTCCGGCGTTTTAACGGTAATGGGCGCAAAATTCAGAAATGCCTTTATGCCACATTTTATAAATATATCAACGGTTTTTTGAGCATGCGGTGCCGGCACAGCAACAATTATAATTTCTATATTCTTTTCTTTTACGACACTACATGCATCATCAACGCTATGGATCTTAATGTCTCCAACCCGCATGCCTATTTTCTGCTGATCTGCGTCAAATATATCATTGATCTGAAAGCCTTGTTTTTTAAACTCTTCATATTGTAATAAAGCCCGGCCAATATTTCCAAATCCAACAAGACCAACATTCCACTTTTTTTCCAGCCCTAAGATATGGGCAATGGTATTTTTCAATTCAGTAATATTATAGCCCAGGCCTCTTTTTCCGAAAGACCCAAAATAGGACAAATCCTTACGGACCTGCGCGGATGTTATATTATTGATATGGGCAATTTGAGCAGATGAAACTGTTTTATATTTATTATCTTTTAAACGGGCTAATGTGCGGTAATATTTCGATAACCTGCGGATCGTAGAACTGGAGATTTTTTTAGATATCCTGGACATTTTCTTCATCTTCTTTTTCTTCATCTTTTTCAATTAATGCAATATCACTAACTGTGTCACCTTTATCAAGTCTTATCATGATAACACCTTGCGTATTTCGGCCAATAATATTGACCTGCTCCAGGTTTTGCCGTATCACTATTCCTTTTTCCGTAATTATCAGTATGCCTAACTCGTCCGATACCGTCCCCGCCCCAACCAACGGCCCGGTTTTTTCGGTTACTTTCATCGCGATAATTCCACTTCCACCTCTTTTTTGCCTTCTGAAACCGGTAAACATGGTTCTTTTTCCATAGCCGTTGTGTGAAAGTGTAAATATGGATTTTTCATCATCTACCACCACCATTGCAATTACAATATCATCCTTTGATAGGGATATTGCTTTTACCCCACTGGAATTTCTTCCCATCGGCCGGACGTCATGCTCGCTAAAGCGTATGGACTTACCTTTTTTACTTACAAAGAGAACCTCATCGTCGCCACTGGTAACACAGGCATTAATCAATTGATCATCTTCACGGATATTCACAGCGATAATGCCGTTTCTTCTCGGTCTGCTGTATTTTCTTAATTCCGTTTTTTTGATGACACCTTTTTTTGTTCCAATGGTAATATATCCATCCTGGTTAAAATCCCTTACGGTTAATACAGTTTGGATTTTTTCACCTTTTTCAATATTGATCAGGTTTATAACCGGTCGGCCGCGCGATGCCTTCCCTGATTGTGGCACTTGATAAACCTTTAGCCAGTAGCAACGCCCACGATCGGTAAAAAACAGAATATAATCATGTGTGCTTGCAACAAACAGGTGCTCAAGGTAATCTTCCTCTTTTATTACGGCTCCGGATACACCACGCCCGCCCCGGTTTTGGGTCCGGTAAGCCGAGGCGGAGAAACGCTTGATCAATCCCCTGTTGGAAATGGTAACAACCGTATTTTCCTCATGAATTAAATCTTCTATGGAAATTTCTTCATAGTTTAAAATTAATTCCGTACGACGTTCATCCGCATATTTTGTAACAATTTCATTGAGTTCATTTTTAATGATTTGAAATTGCTTGTCTTTGTTTGCCAATATTTCTTGTAGTTCCGTTATCAAGATCATTAATTCTTTATACTCTTGCTCAATTTTATCACGTTCTAAACCGGTAAGCCTTTGCAGACGCATTTCCAGTATAGCCTTAGCTTGTGGAAGGGAGAGGGTAAACCGGGCCATTAACTTTTCGCGGGCATCTTCGGTGCTGGCAGATTTTTTTATTAAAGCTATGATTTCATCAATATTGTCAATAGCTATCCGCAGACCTTCAAGAATATGCGCCCTGCGTTGCGCCTGATCTAACTCAAACTGCGTTCTTTTTATGATAACGTTAATACGATGATTTATAAAATGCTGAATTATTTCTTTTAGGTTCAGAACTTTGGGACGCCCGTCCACAAGCGCCAATAAAATGATACCAAAAGTTACCTGCATCTGCGTATGTTTATATAGGATGTTTAAAATCGCTTCCGGATCATAATCCCTTTTTACTTCAATTACGATACGCATGCCATCACGGTCGGATTCGTCCCTTAAATCTGATATACCTTCTACGCGTTTTTCTTTTACTAATTCAACAATCTTTTTTATAAGGTTTAACTTGTTGACCTGATAGGGAATTTCATGTATTAAAATTCTTGATCGCCCGTTTTTAAGCTCAACAGATTCCGTTTTTGCCCGGACAATTACTTTGCCCCGTCCGGTAAGATAAGCCTTTTTTACTTCTTCCAAACCAAAAATTATTCCTGCGGTAGGGAAATCCGGTCCCTTAATATGTTCCATTAGTGCGAGTATATCCATCTCAGGATCATCAATCATGGCTTTTACCGCATTAACCACTTCTCCCAAATTATGGGGCGGAATATTAGTTGCCATTCCAACAGCAATTCCCGATGAGCCATTAACCAGCAGGTTAGGGAACTTTGCAGGGAGAACGGTAGGTTCATCAAGAGAGTCATCAAAATTTCTGGCAAGCCTTACGGTTTTTTTATCCAGGTCTGTCAATAATTCCTCTGCAATTTGCATCATACGTACTTCTGTATAACGCATAGCTGCGGGTGAATCTCCATCGACCGAGCCAAAATTTCCCTGCCCATCAATTAATGGATAGCGTAGTGAAAAATCTTGAACCATCCGCACCATAGTATCGTAAACAGCAGAATCTCCATGCGGGTGATATTTACCGAGCACTTCCCCCACAACCCGGGCGCTTTTTTTATGCGCTCGGTTGTGTACAAGGCCCAATTCCCGCATCCCATATAAAACCCTGCGGTGCACCGGCTTTAGCCCATCTCGTACGTCCGGCAGGGCACGCGAAACAATAACGGACATAGAATAATCCAAGTATGATTCGCGCATTTCATCTTCAAGTAAAACGGGTAAAATTCTCTCATCTTCTTGCATGTAATTTCAAACTCCTAAATATCCAGGTTACGAACATATTGGGCATTTTCTTCAATAAATTTTCTACGTGGCTCGACTTCATCGCCCATAAGGGTAGTAAAAATCCGGTCGGCATCGATGGTGTTTTCCAATGCAACGCGCAGCATCATACGTGTCTCCGGGTTCATTGTTGTATCCCATAACTGTTCCGGGTTCATTTCACCTAAACCTTTGTAGCGTTGCAGGGTTACTTTTGCTTTATCATTTTCCGGCAATTCTTTTATTATCATATCTTTTTGATCATCAGAATAAGCATATTGCCCTTTTTTACCGGTTTTTATTTTATAAAGCGGAGGCTGTGCAATATAAATTTTTCCTTTTTGAATAAGTTCGTTCATATATCTGTAGAAAAAAGTTAACAATAATGTCCGGATATGTGATCCGTCCACGTCCGCATCCGTCATAATTATAATTTTATCATATCTTAATTTTGAGATATCAAAATCCTCACTGCCAATACCTGCTCCAAGCGCGGTAATAATGGTTTTTATTTCATCGTTGCTAAAGAGTTTATCCAGACGGGCTTTTTCTACATTGAGAATCTTACCTTTTAATGGGAGAATCGCCTGAAATGTTCGGTCCCGGCCCTGTTTTGCGGAGCCGCCGGCGGAATCGCCCTCAACCAGGTATATTTCACTGATCGCCGGGTCCGAACTGGAACAATCTGCTAATTTTCCAGGAAGGGAATTACTTTCCAGCGCACTTTTTCGCCGCGTTAACTCTCGTGCATTTCTTGCAGCATCCCTGGCCCGCGCCGCGGATACACATTTATCAATAATTTTTTTAGCTATCGACGGGCTTTCTTCCAGAAATTCAAAGAGTTTTTCATTTAGCAAACTTTCTACCGCGCCACGAACTTCAGAATTACCAAGCTTGGTCTTCGTTTGTCCTTCAAATTGTGGTTCGGCAACTTTTACAGAAATAACCGCTGTTATCCCTTCCCTTACATCTTCACCAGACAATGAAACTTTATCATTGTTTTTTATCAGATTGTTTTTTTGTGCATACGAATTTAATGAACGGGTAAGCGCGGATTTAAAACCCGAAAGATGGGTACCGCCTTCAATTGTATTTACATTATTGCAATAGGTAAGCACATTCTCTGAATATGTAGAATTATATTGAAGGGCAATTTCAATAGGCGTTTCATCACGTATGCCTTCAATATATATGGGAGGCGAATGAACGGGTGTTTTTCCCTGGTCCAAATAGGAAACAAATTCACTCAAACCGCCCTCATAACAAAAACTTTCCTCTTTATCAAATCGTTCATCAATTAGTTGGATATTTAGGTTTTTATTTAGAAAGGCCAATTCACGTAGTCTTTTCGCTAAAATGGAAAACTGATAATGTGTTTCTTTAAAAATTTTTTTATCCGCTAAAAACCAAACATATGTACCATTTTTATCGGTTTTACCGGTGATGCTTAATTTTGTTGTGGGAATGCCATAGGCATATTCTTGGCTATAAATATTACCATGACGAAAAATATTTACCTTACATACTTCGGATAAGGCGTTTACCACAGAAGCTCCAACGCCATGTAATCCACCGGAAACTTTATAGTTTGATTTATCAAATTTACCTCCGGCATGAAGCACGGTCATAATTACTTCAACGGCGGGTATTTTTTCGACAGGATGGATATCTATAGGAATTCCCCTGCCATTGTCTTCCACGGAAATTGAATTATCTTTTCCAATTATGACTTTTATAAAATTTGCATAACCGGCCATAGCTTCATCTATGCTGTTATCTACAATTTCATAAACCAGGTGATGTAAGCCTTTTACGGTAACATCCCCAATATACATGGCCGGTCTTTTTCTTACGGCTTCAAGACCTTTTAATACTTGTATGTTTTGAGCGGTATATGCCTGATTGCTCATATTTTCCTTAATTAGTAAATTTTATATGTTCGATTTGAATTTCCGGAAAAGCCTCATTAATCTTAATTAATATTACTTTTTCCTTTGACATCATTTCTTTAACCCAAGAACTACTGGTTACTTTGAGATAGAGCGTTTTACCATTTGGACTTATTTTAATCGGTACGGCAATTTTTGAAAAAACGGTATCTAATTTTAACAGCCAGTCAGTTTTAATAGAATCCAATAAAACAGAATCATTTAAATTTTTTTCTATTAGAATTTTTGGCAATATGGATTTTAGCGGTTTAAATGTGCCCATTATAATGTTTTTTGGTCTAAATGAATGCAGTTGTTTTTTTTTAAATAAGATGTTTCAATTATTGTAGAATTTGTTGTTGTTATAATTGTCTGGCCTTTATCTTTTATTAAGTACAAAAGATTTTCTGTCCGGTCTGTATCAAGTTCACCAAATACATCATCTAAAAGAAATATTGGATTTTGATTTTTTTTTAGAAGAATAAATTCCCGTTCAATATTTTTTAACGCGATTAAATATGATTTGTTTTCTCCCTGAGACGAATAGTTTTTAATCGGAATATCATCCAGATAAAAAATGATGTCATCTAAGTGCGGACCATATAAGCTCTTATGGTATTGTATTTCTTTTGTAAAATATTTTTCCTGTAGAGTACGTAAAACCTGGATGATATCCAGATTATTATCAACATCCAGATTGCTGTTTTTAATTTTATATTTTATACTTGGATTTTCATTCTTCCCTGATATTGCATTAAAATTTCTTTTTATATTTGTATTAAAAAAGGTTACAAGTTCAATCCGTTGTAAAACAATTTCATTCCCATATTGAACGATAAGATCATTATAACTTTTTAAAAGTTCAATATTAGGTTCTAGTTCAGAGAGCAGTTTATTTTTAGAAAAAATTATATTTTTATAACGTTGGAGATTTGTTATATATCTTGAACTAACCTGTGAAATTAGGATATCTAAAAAATTTCTTCTTAATTTCGGATAACCATAAATTAATTCTTGATTCTCCAGTGTTAAAACAACAATCGGGATTTGTCCAATATAGTCGGAAAATTTTTCTATTTTGATATCATTAACAAATATATGTTTTCCTTTATCCAAAGAAAAAAATAATCTTGTATTATTTTTATTTTGATATGCCCCGCTTATTTCAAAATAATTATTTTCTTTTCTTAAAACTGCCTGATCCTTAGCCCCGGTTTTGAAACTGCGTGTAAGGGATAAGTAATAAACCGCTTCAATTACAGATGTCTTACCTTGCCCGTTAAGACCATACAAAATATTTATGTCATTGCTAAAATTAAATTCCTTTTTTTTAAATATTCGAAAATTCTTTATATCAAGTGTGTTTATAAACATTAATTCAATCTTACAGGCATGATTAACATAACCAAATTTAAGTTCTCATCGTAATTTTCATCGGAATAGATTAAGGCCGGACCATCAGAATCATTTAAAGTTATCCTGATTTTTTCAGACGATAAATGACGGAGTAAATCAATTAGATAGTTTGCATTATAGGCAATTGTTAATGGGTCATTTGTATAATTGCAACCAATATGTTCATTTGCCTCACCGCCAAAATCTATATCCTGGGCAAATACCTGCATGATATTATTCTCTAGTTGTATTTTAATCTGTGAAGTAATTGGATTTGAAAACAGTGAAACCCTTTTTACAGACGATATAAATTCCATTCGGTCAATATTTAGCTCTTTAGTGAACTGACTTGGAATTACCCTGTCATAATCTGGATAGGGTTCTTTTATTATTCGTGAATAGATTTTAGTATTTGGTAAGTTAAAAAGAATATGGTTTTCACTAAGCGAAATTTTTTGCAGTCCCTCCTCGGGTAAATTGCGTGCAACAAAATTTAAGGCTTTTGTAGGAATAATCACATCTCTCGTTATGCCATTGTTATCAAATTTTTTATTCACTATTTTAACCAGTCGATGACCATCGGTAGATATCATTCGATATTCATTATCAAAAAACTGACAGAGGACGCCGGTCAATGCCGGTCTAAAATGATCCGTAGAACAGGCGAAAATTGTTTTTTCAATCATTTCCTTCAAATCAGTACTTTCAAGTTCAACAGATAAATTATCATCAATTTGAGGCGATGACGGAAATTCTTTTTTACTTTCTCCTGATAATCTGTACTCGCCCAATTCAGATTTGATTAATACTTTTAAATTCTGATCTGCAGTAAATTCGAGGTCTATTGCCGGTAGTTCCCTGATGATGTCTAATAATAACTTTCCTGGTACAGTGATATCACCTTCTTCAAGTATTTCACAATCCGTCCAGGTAATTTGTGTTATTTCCAGATCGGTGGCTGTAATTGAAAGTGTGTTTTCTTTTGCAGAAATTAAAACATTGTATAATATATCAACGGTTGATTTTGATGGAATTACATTAATAATCTTTTGCAATGATTTAAAAAAACTATCTCTGTTTATACGGAAATTCATTTATCCCCCAAATAGTTAATAAAAGGAAAAATTAAAGAAAAGAAAACTTAGTTTCAAGAAAGAATTGATCAATATTTAAATATCCCCGTATGGGTATTTGTTTAGTTGACTATAATAATATTATATATAGTTTAAAAGTATATTAGTAGTTGATGCTGTGGAAATGTTGATAAGTGTTTTTGGCTCTGATAAATAAGGATTGAATAGAATTTATAAATGTTGAAAATTGACGGTTTATTTTTTAAAAAGATCAATTTTTATATTATTATTTTGTTATCAACATTTATTAAACATTTTTATATAAATGGCAATATTAATATTAAGTAAATAAAAAACAATATATTATATAGAAAATAATAATATAAAATAATTTTTTTTCAATATTTGTAATTTGTAGTCTGTTCATCTTAAATTAGCAGCCTTTTAAATTTAATAATTATTGTTGGAGGAAAAATGAAACGTACTTATCAGCCAAGTAACACAAAGCGAAAAAACAAACATGGCTTCAGGGAAAGAATGAGTTCCAAAAATGGAAAAGCCATTTTGGCCAGGCGTCGTGCAAAAGGTAGAAAAAGATTAACTGTGAGTGATGAATTTATCAAAACGGCATAAGCTGTTTTCTATCAAAGATAAATATGAAATTAAATTTATTTTAGAAAATGGTAAAAGAATAAATACTAAATTTGGACCTGTGTTTTTATTATTTGAGAAAACCAAAGATGATCGTAAATCTTGTATACTCTTAAAAAAAAATATAGGAAAAGCTTTTTACCGTAATTATATAAAACGAATATTACGTGTTTATATTGTAAATAAGATCACTCTATTTAATTCATATAATAGGGTGATTTTTTTATATAGAGATCGAAGCAGAATTAAGAAATCAAAAGTGATATTTGCAGAGTATGATAGACATTTAAACTTTTTAAGTAATTCCCGGTAGTTAAATATATTTTGTTTATAGGATTAAAGATGGACAAAAAATCAATCTTGGCAATGCTTTTAATTGCTGTTATTTTAATACTTACTCCTTATTATAATGAAAATATCCTGGGTATAAAACCAGAAGAAAAAAAAGTATCCGCTGATAGTACGACCAATATTCAAAAAGAGACTTTTAATTCCGTTGATCAGCAGAACGGCGCAGAGATAAATAAAGAGAAACAAAAAGAATCTGTTGAAAAGATTAACAGTCCTAAAGAACAAAAGAAGACCAATGAAAAAGTACCCTTTACAGGAGATTCTACACTCAAGAATTATAGAATAGATACCGATTTATATTCTGTAAAATTTTCAAATAAGGGTGGCGGAAATTTTTCTACTTTTATATTAAAAAAATACGGTACTTATGATTCCAGCCTTGTGGATTTAGTATCAGAAAAATTAAACAATAATTTACAACTCTCCTTTCAGGATGTTAATGGTCAATACATTAATACAGGCGATTATCTTTTTACATCGGATAATAAATCCGAATCGATTGTTTTGAAAAATAACGATAAAATAACGATAAAATTTTTAATCGAATATAATAAAACCAAAATTGAAAAAGAGCTGACCTTTTATAATGGATTTTATCATATCGATGTTAGTGTCAATATTTCTGATCCTGGTTCGCTTCTTTTAAACAGACAATACCAGATAAAATGGGAAAATGGATTGCCACTAACCGAAGAGTACAAAGAAGGAGATTCGCAATACAGTACGGCTTTTACCTATATGGCTGATGATTTAACAGACTATTCGATAACAGAAGCCGGCCCGGCCAAACCGATGACACTATCAGGCAATGCCGATTGGGTTTCAGTAAGAACCAAGTATTTTGTTTCAATTTTATCTGTCGTAAATGCCGATGTATCTGATGGTGTGTTTTTTAACGGAACGGGTATCGAGAAAAAAGACTATATTGAAAAACTCTATACTGCTGGTTTTTTTGTTCGTGATGACCATCAGACCATAGATAAGTTCAGGCTTTATTTAGGCCCATTGGATTTTAATCAACTATCAAATTATGATAATCATGTTGATGAATTGATCATGAACAATGGTTGGTATGAACGGGTCTTTCGTTCGATTTCTATTTATCTGATAATACCGGTTCTTGAATGGCTTCATGGTTTTATTTCTAACTATGGATTAGTAATAATAATATTCTCAATATTGGTTAAACTGGCCTTATTTCCCATAACGAAGAAGAGTTATCAATCAACTAAAAAAATGCAGCTTCTTCAACCGAAAATGGCTGAAATAAAGGAAAAATATAAAAACGATCAGCAAAGAATGCAGAAAGAAATGATGAAGCTGTACAAGGTACATGGTAATCCTTTAAGTGGGTGTTTACCAATGCTTCTGCAGATGCCCCTTCTTATTGCACTATACACCGTCTTTCGTTCAACGATCCAATTGCGCGGAGCAATGTTTATACCTGGTTTAGTAAATGATTTATCGCGGGCAGATACATTGTTCACCCTGCCTTTTTCATTACCTTTTTATGGGGATCATTTTAATTTGTTGCCGATTATCATGGCAATCACCATGTTTTTCCAGTCCAAGATGACCATGCAGGACCCCAAGCAAAAGGCAATGCTATATATTATGCCGGTTTTTATGCTGGCAATTTTTAATAAATTTCCATCCGGGTTAAACCTCTATTACATAATGTTTAATATTTTAACGGTATTGCAACAGAAATATATCCATGTCGATAAGGACCCCAAAGTACCACAAAAGAATAAGTGATATGAGATGGATAGGGATACAATAATTGCACCAATCACTGCTGTTGGTTTAGGAAGTGTTAATGTTATTCGTATTTCTGGACAGAATGCATTAGAAGTTACAAATAAACATTTCAATAAAACGATAGATAAAAACAGAGGAAACAAGGTTTATTTTGGCAAGATAAAGAACAAGAAAATTAAAATAGATGATGTTTTGATAAGTTTTTTCAAAAGACCACATTCCTTTACCGGGGAAAACGTCATCGAGATTAGTTGCCATGGGAACTATTTTATTACAAATAAAATAATTGATTTGTTTTTATCTGAGGGCGTCAGGATTGCCGACCCCGGCGAGTTTTCCAGACGGGCGTTTTTAAATGGCAAAATAGACCTGATCCAGGCCGAGGCAATAGCGGATTTAATCGCCGCTAAAAATCAGCACGCTGTTGATAACTCTTCGATTTTATTAGATGGCTATTTATCGAAAAAGATAAATAAGATCAAAGAAGATTTATTGTCCATTGCATCACTGCTTGAACTTCAAATCGATTTCAGCGAAGAAGATATTGATTTTGTTTCCCCTTCTGAAATCGAAGCGAAAATTGATTCTACCTTATCCTTTGTTGAACCACTTATTAAATCATATTCTGAAAATAAACATTTCAATCAGGCGATCCGCGTTGTTATTCTTGGCAAACCGAATGTTGGTAAATCCAGCCTGATGAACTGCTTGTTAAACCAGGACCGGGTTATCGTTTCTGAAAAACCGGGTACAACACGGGATACCATCCATGAGGAATTTGAAATGGATGGCTTACTGTATCGACTAATTGACACGGCAGGTATAAGGTTTAGCCACGACCAGATTGAACAAGAAGGGATCGTCAGGGCAAAAAAAATTGTCTCTTCTTCGGATTTAGTTTTGATCGTTCTTGATGCATCAACAAAGCCCACAGATACGGATTTCGAGATATTAGAGCTTTTAAATCAACAAGGGAGTAAGTATTTGGCAATTGCAAACAAAAGTGACTTGCCGGCTTGTAAGGATTTTCTTCTGTATATTGAACAAAACAATATAGATGTTGTGTTTGTATCTGCTTTAAAAGAAACAAATATGGATACTGTAAAGAAACAAATTTCGTCGTTAGTAAAAAAATCTGTAGGCGGAGAGAGCATTGTTATAACGAACAAAAGACAATATAATATTCTTGTAGCTCTGCGCGATGCTTTAAATCGAACGAAGCATAACATGGGAAGTACAAAGCAGTCTGAATTTATAGCTTTTGACATCCGTGCAGCCATTGGATTTATAAATGAACTAAGTGGTGGCATATCTACCGAAGACATCTTAAATAACATCTTCGGTCATTTTTGTATAGGAAAATAGAGTTTCACGTGAAACATGAATAAACTAGATATTATTGTAGTTGGAGGGGGACACGCAGGTATAGAAGCCGCTTTTATTGCATCTAAATTGGGCATGTCAGTTGCGATGGTCACCCTGGATGAGAAAAAAATAGGCTTAATGTCCTGTAACCCGGCGATTGGTGGTTTGGCAAAAGGACAGTTGGTCCGGGAAATAGATGCCCTCGGCGGGGCAATGGCACGGATAATTGATCTGGCCGGCATTCATTTTAAAATGCTGAATATGTCTAAGGGGTTGGCGGTACAATCTCCCCGTGCACAGGCAGACCGGTGGCTATATGCACAGGTGGCCCAAAAAACATTAAAGGATGCAAATGTTCAGATCATTGAAAAACGCGTTGTAGATGTTCTCCTTCGGGGCGATAAATGTGTTGGTGTATTGTGCGATGATGGTGTATGCTTGGAAGCAAAGGCTGTTATTTTGTCAGCAGGCACATTTTTAAATGGCGTGATTCATGTCGGCGAGCAGAAGCTCAGCGCTGGCCGGGCAGGGGACTTGCCATCGCGTGGGATATCCGACAAACTGCAAGCTGTTGGTTTTAGATGCGGCCGGCTAAAAACGGGAACGCCACCGCGCGTGGATATTAAAAGTATTGATTTTTCCCAAACGGAAATACAGCCCCCTGATTATCCTCCAAAACCATTTTCTTTTGCAACAGAAGCGATATTGCAAAAACAAATCAATTGTTTTATTACTTATACCAATGAGCAGACTCATAAGATATTAAGAACTGGCTTTGATCGGTCTCCCATGTTTACGGGCCGAATACAAGGCCAGGGCCCGCGGTATTGCCCATCTATCGAAGATAAAATCGATAGATTTGCCCATAAGGACAGACATCAGATATTTTTGGAACCCGAAGGCTATCATAGCAAGGAAGTGTATGTTAATGGCTTTTCAACCAGCCTCCCCGCAGATATACAGGAAAAAGCCATTAAGACAATCAAAGGCTTAAGCAATGTTAAAATTCTCCGGCTCGGCTATGCCGTAGAATACGATTTTTTCCCGCCAGACCAACTAACTAACACTCTTGAGTCAAAAGCACTGCAAGGGTTGTATCTATCCGGGCAGATAAATGGTACCTCCGGTTATGAGGAGGCTGCGGCCCAGGGATTGATGGCGGGAATTAATGCTGCTTTGAAAATAAAAAGAAAAGAGCCGTTCGTCTTACAAAGATCGGACGCCTATATCGGTGTATTGATTGATGATTTAATAAATAAGATCCATGAAGAACCGTATCGGATGTTTACATCCCGGGCGGAGTTCCGTTTGATGTTGCGACAAGATAATGCTGACCTACGATTAATGAAGTATGGTATTGATTTGGGTACGGTCTCGTTGTCTGCAAGGAAAAAATTAGAGTTAAAGAAATCTCAAATAAGTAATCTGCTAAACAATTCCATAGGCCGGAATATCACGCCAGATATTTTTCATAGTGTTTTTCCGGCATCATCGCCGATTGAAGTTTCAACGAGTGTAAAGAATTTGATAAAAAGACCTGAGGTGAAATTAAACAAGCTACTTCCTTTTGTAAGCGATGGGAAATTTTCAGATGACGCTGTTAGCGATGTTGAGTATTCAGTAAAGTATGCCGGATATCTTGCCCGCCAAAAAACGATGATGGAAAGGTATGTCAAGGCCGAGGGAAAACAGATTCCTTTCGAAATTAATTATTTAGCAATTAATGCGCTTTCCGCTGAATCAAAGGAAAAATTAAACCAAATCAAACCCGACACACTTGGGCAAGCATCCAGAATTGCCGGGGTTTCTCCTGCTGATATTTCTGTTTTGATGGTTTATATTGAAAAGTATAAAAGGGAGGCCGTTTCACGTGGAACAAAAAGATGACCTGCTTCGCCTTATTGGCTTCCTGAAACGGAAAAAATATCCACTTTCCTCTATACAAGAAAATCAACTTTATCTATATCTTGAACTCTTAAACAAGTATAAGAATGTACAAAACCTGGTATCTTTAAGAGACAGGGATTTGTTGGTGAGCAATCATTTTGTGGATAGTTGTCTTTATTGCGATATTATTAGAGACATCTTGTCGCCGATCGATAAACCACTACAGATTGTGGATATTGGTACAGGAGCTGGTTTTCCCGGGATTCTAATCGCGGTATTGTTGGGGCAACATGTTGTTCTCGTTGATAGCAACCGAAAAAAAACACTGTTTTTAAGAAAAGTAGTTCGAGAGATCGATATTGACGCCGAGGTTGTTAATGACCGCATCGAAAACTATGCAAACAACGTGGGGCCTGAATTTGATCTTGTTACGGCCAGGGGATTAACGGCACTGTCGGCCTTAGTTCCGATGGCTGAACCGTTGCTAAGGAATTCAGGTTTTATGATCACCATAAAAGGTGCCAATTATAAAGACGAAATAAATTATCCAATAAAAGAATCAATGTTCCTGGTGGATGTACCTGGAAAATCATGGGTTAAGTTCTCTAGTCATTTGAGCTCAAAAAAAACAATAATATATAGGAAAACAAATGCATTCAGTGTTTAAAGAATTGTCTGGCTTAGTTACCGAACGAAGAAATACAAAATCAACACATCTTGATGAGATGAACGCGGTTCAAATATTAAGATTAATGAATTCTGAAGACAAAAAGGTACCCATTGCAATAGAAAAAGAAATCCCTTACATAGCTGAAGCAGTTGAAATTGTTTCGAAGGCATTTCGTAAAGGAGGACGGCTTATTTATGTTGGCGCCGGTACCTCCGGGCGGCTGGGCGTGCTGGACGCATCGGAGTGCCCACCAACCTTTGGTGTGCCAAATGAAATGGTTGTTGGTTTGATCGCCGGGGGTAAGAAGGCCTTGTATCAAGCAGTTGAAGGTTTTGAAGACTTTGAAGAAAATGGAGCAAAAGACTTAAAAACATTAAACCCGACCACCGAAGATGTTGTATGCGGTATTGCCGCGAGCAAAAGGACGCCCTATGTCTTGGGCGCGTTGCAGGAAGCTAAAAAATATAACTGCAAAACCTTGGCTATTGTATGTAACCCCAGGGAAAGCCTGCAATTTGATGTAGATGTTGCAATTTGTCCCATACCCGGTCCCGAGGTTGTTATGGGATCCACGCGTTTGAAAGCGGGTTCCACACAAAAAATGGTTTTGAATATGTTGACCACAACAGCATTTATCCTTAATGGCAAAGTTTATGAAAACATGATGATTGATTTACAACAAAACAATATTAAGCTTGTTGAAAGGTCGAAGAGGATCATCATGTTGGCTTGTGATGTTGATTATACAAAAGCTTCAAGTTTATTAACCGATGCAAAGGGGCAGGTGAAAGCAGCAATATTTATGGGGCTGACCAATCAGCCGTATGATACGGCACTCAAGGAAATAACGGAAAATAACGGATATTTAAAAAAGGCCGTTAAGGGCTGGAAAAACAACAACTTATGAAATTGATACGCCTGAAAAAGGAACTTGGGTTTCTAAATATTTTTACCATTGCCCTGGGCGCAACCATCGCCTCGGGTTTTTTCCTTCTTCCCGGATTGGCCTATGCCAGTGCGGGCCCCGGGATGGTTCTTAGTTATGTAGTTGCTGCGATTCCGGTAATTCCTGCATTATTTAGCATGTCCGAACTTGCCACCGCCATGCCACGGTCCGGTGGTGTATATTTCTTTCTGGATAGAAGCCTTGGGCCACTGATGGGCACAATTGGTGGACTGGGAACCTGGTTCGTCCTTGTTCTAAAAACTTCGTTTGCCTTGGTAGGGATTGGGGCATATTTAAAATTAATTGTACCAAATGTGGATATGTTGCCTTTGGCCATTGGTTTTGCATTGTTGTTTGGCTTTATAAATTTGTTTGGCGCCAAGAAATCGGGCGGGTTTCAAATTATTCTTGTGCTTCTTCTCACGTCGCTGTTAGTATGGTTTCTTGGATCTGGTATCCCGGAAATAAGAATTGAAAATATTAAAAGTATATTCAATGCACCTACGGGATCGGTGTTTTCTACAGCGGGTTTAATTTATGTAAGTTATGTTGGCTTATCAAAAGTTGCCAGCATAAGTGAAGAGGTTAAAAAGCCGGAAAAAAACCTGCCTTTGGCAATGTTTAGCGCATTGGGTGTTGCTTTAATCTTTTATGTATTTGGTACATTGGTTATGGTTTCGGTGGTTCCTGCTGCAGAACTCTCTGGCAGCTTAACCCCTGTTGCACTGACAGCACATTTTTTTTCTGGTAAAATTGGTGCGTTAGTTATGACTTTTGCGGCGGTATTTGCTTTTTTATCCGTGGCCAATGCCGGTATATTAAGTGCATCCAGGTACCCCATGGCAATGAGCCGGGACCACCTCTTTCCACCACTTTTTAAAAAACTTACGGCAAAAAAAGTGCCTGTAAATTCTGTGTATATTACCGTTGGGTTTATTATACTTGTCCTTGTTATATTTAATCCGATAAAGATTGCTAAATTGGCCGGGGCCTTCCAGCTGCTTTTGTTTGCCATTAGTTCTCTTGCAGTAATTGTTATGCGTGAAAGTAAGATCGAATCTTATGACCCTGGATTTAAATCGCCGTTGTATCCATGGATGCAAATATTCGGTATGATTTCTACGCTTTGGCTGATTTTTGAGATGGGTATTCTCCCATCACTTTTTACCTTATTGTTGGTGATTGTTGGCAGTTTTTGGTATTTTTATTATGGCCGGGGCAGAGTTGTAAGAGATGGGGCGATTTATCATATTTTTGCCCGACTGGGAGAACATCGCTTTGACGGGTTGGATACGGAGTTACGTGAAATACTCAAAGAGAAGGGCCTTAGAGACCAGGATCCCTTTGATGCTGTAATTACTACGGCAACTGTACTTGAAATAAAATCAACGGAATCATTCGAAAGTGTTGTAAAAACGGCATCAATGAAGTTATCAAAAATTGTATCAAAAAACAGCAGCTTTTTAGAAAAGCAATTTTTAGATGGCACGCTTATCGGTGCAACGCCAGTAGCAAAAGGAGCGGCTCTTCCACATCTCAGGTTACCCAACTTAGATCATTCTGAGCTGGTAATAATTCGTACGCAACAGCCGGTCACGGTTGTTCAAGACTACGGAGTAGAAGGTACGGATAAAAAATCGAGTACAATTAAGGCCTTCTTTTTCCTTGTAAGCCCGGAAGAGAACCCCGGGCAACATCTACGCATATTGGCTCAGATCGCCAGTCATATCGACAATGAAAACTTTATGAATTTGTGGGAGGAAGCTAAAACCGAACAAGATATAAAGGAACTTTTGTTACGGGAAGACCGCTACATTCGTATTGTTTTGCAGGAAAATGAAATACATGCGGATTGGATAGGAAAGAAGCTAAATGAAATAAAGCTGCCCGAAAAATGTCTGATTGCAATAATTCAACGAAATGGCGAAATTATTGTCCCCAACGGTGAAATGAAACTAAACAGAAATGATAAATTAACCATAATTGGCAACCCGGATGGTATTACCAAATTATATCAGGAAAAATGAAATTATTATTAGGAAGTGATCCCATCTCTCTAAAAGGGTCGGATATTACATTGTTGTTTCTTCATGGCTTTACCGGAACACCTTATGAGTTCCGGGAATTTGCCGCATATTTTAACAAACTGGGGTTTTCGATTAGGGTGCCACTTATAGCCGGGCACGGAACACATCCTCAGGACTTAGAAAAAACGAATTGGAAACAATGGAACAATTCTGCCAAGAATGAACTTTTTGATATAAGAAAAAGCAAAAAATCCGGTAAAATTATTGCTATCGGCCAGTCGATGGGTGGAACACTCGCGCTTCACCTCGCAGCACACTATCAATTGGATGGCATTGTTTTAATGTCGCCCGGTCTTATCTTTAAAAATAAATTTACGTTTATGGCAAATTATTTGTCGCCCTTAAAGAGAACGATTAAAAAAAATGGGGCGGATATCTCGGATGAAAATGAAAAAAGAAAAATAGTAACTTATAAAAACATACCGATGGCCTCCGTGGCGGAGCTGGCTAAACTATTTAAACATGTAGTGGATGATTTGGAAGATGTTTATTGTCCGGCTTTAATATTCCATTCAAAATTGGACCATACGATTGACCCCAAAAGCTCGAATATCATTTATGAAAAAATTTCATCACAAAACAAACGAACCTTGTGTCTGGAAAAATCCTACCACATACTTTCTTTAGATGTAGAAAAAGAAATTATAAAAAAGGAAATTTATAGTTTTCTTTCTAATTTTTAATCACCTCAATCATACGAAACAGCGAATCTTGCTTAAAATATAAATAATCTTTAAATTTACCCTATAAAGACAATTAAGAACCAGAGATAAAATCAATAATATTAAAGTTTATAAAAACAGTGTTTTATTTGCCCCTTCCAGGGGAAATAGACCAATCGTTTCCGGGACCAATGTTAAAAACTGTCCTTTTTGTCCGGGCAATGAGTTCCTAACGCCACCGTCAACAGAAGAATTATTACAAAGGGATATTTGGTTAGTACGATCTTTTCTCAATAAATATCCGGTGTTTTCAAACTCAGAAGATACAACATATGGGTTTCATGAGGTAATTGTTGAAACACCGCTTCATGATAAGGACATACTTTTGTTCCCCATGGAACATTTTAAAAATGTTTTAACGCTCTATCAGAGTAGAATAAAAGCAGGATTAAAAAAAAACAAAATAAAAACAGTATTGCTTTTTAAAAACCATGGCGCTCAGGCTGGCGCAACGATTGCCCATGCACACTCTCAACTAATGGGAATGGATGCGATACCCTTTCAGTTGTATGAAACACTTATAAATGATAAAGAATATTATAAGGAAAAAAACTGCTGTAAGACATGTCATAAAATAATACAGCAAAACACCACAAACCGGGTGTTTCAAACGGAACATTTCATTGCGCAAATCTCAGACCAGGCCAGATTCCCCTACGAGATTGAAATCCTTCCCGTTCGACATATTAGTGGTTATGAGATGCTCGGGAGCAATGAAATAGAAAACCTTGCTGAAGTTATTATGACGACATTAAACATATTCCAGAAAAAACAGTTAAACTTTGCTTACAATATGTTGTTTTCTGCATCAATCAAGGAACAACTATTTAATGCAAGCCAACATTTTTGTATAAAAATTATTCCAAGAACAACTCAAATTGCCGGTTTTGAATTGGCAACCGGAATGTATATAAATAGCATTGTTGTACAAAAAGCAGCGGAATCATTGAGAAATACGTATTTAAAGCAGAAAGTAGTTTAAAGATGAAAATTTTATATTTAGCTTCAGAAATTTCCCCCTTTGCAAGATCTGGAAGTTTGGCTGATGTTACGGGTGCTTTACCGAAGGCTTTAAAAACCCTGAACCATGAAATTCGGATAATGATGCCCAAATATAAATTTATCAATGAGCGGAAATATGTTCTTCGGGAAGTGATCCGGCTAAGGGATATTGATGTGACTTTGAACGAAAGAACGGAAAAGGCAAATGTAAAATCTGCTTTCTTACCTGATAGTAAAGTACAGGTATATTTTGTAGAGGTTGCGGATTTCTTTTCCCATCCCGGCTTATATCATGATCCGATATCCAACGAAGAATATGAGGATAATTACCTGCGTTTTGCTTATTTTGCCAAGGCCGCAATGGAAACATTAAAAACCCTTTCATGGCAGCCCGATGTTATTCACTGTAATGATTGGCAAACAGCCTATGTTCCTGTGTACTTAAAAACAATTTACCAAAGTGAACCATTCTTTAAGGGCATCAAGACCGTATATACCATACACAACCTGACCAATCAGGGCGCATTTGATAAGTCGATTGCCAAAGAGATTGATTTTGATGAGAATGAAGTAAAAGAAGACGGAATGTTTGGCAAAGACAATAAGGTTAATTTAACCAAGGCCGCAATTTATTTTTCAGATTTCATTACAACGGTATCCGAAAATTATGCCAACGAAATAACTGAAAACGATAAAATTGGATATTCCTTTGGCAAATTACTGGAAGAAAAAGGTGAACGGTTCGAAGGTATCTTAAATGGTGTGGACTATTCTGTATGGACCCCAGATAAGGATAAAAATATTCCCGCAACATATTCGGCAAAAGATCTTTCAGGAAAAGAAATTAATAAAAAAGCATTGCTTATGCGCCTTGGTATGAACTATGATGAAAAGGTGCCTCTTATTGGTATGGTTACTCAGCTTACAGCATCCAAGGGTGTAGATCTGTTGATTGATACCTTATCCCAGTTAATGGATATAGGGGTTCAGCTATGTATTCTCGGGGAGGGGGATCCGGTTCTTGCACAAAAGTTAATGGATGCCCAAAAACGATATAACGGGAGCATGAATATTAATGTAACATACGATGTTAAAATGGCTCACCTTATAGTAGCCGGCGCGGATATCTTTTTAATGCCTTCACGCTACGAGCCTTGTGGATTAAATCAGATTTTTAGTTTAAAATATGGGACAGTACCGGTGGTTGCGCCCGTTGGAGGTCTCCTGGACACCGTGGAAGAATATGATCCGCAAATAGATGATGGTTCCGGGTTTATCATGGAAAACCTGTCCGCATCGGCCTTGGTGAAGGCGGCAAAAAAAGCAAAGAACCTATATTCGAATAAAGAAAAATGGTCGGAATTACAAAAAAGAATTATGGAAGAGGATTTTTCCTGGGATATTTCTGCGAAAAGATATGAAGATATTTACAATAAAATATTGGGTGCATAGAATATTTTGGATATTAACTCAACCCTAAAAGGCCGTTCGGCCTTTTTTTTATAATGGAAAAAGCTGTTTTTTTAGACAGGGATGGAACAATAAACGAAGAGATGGGGTACATAAACCACATTTCACGATTTAAAATATTTCCATTTACCTCCGATGCTGTTAAGATATTAATCTCATGTGGTTATAAAGTTATTGTAATTACAAATCAGGCGGGATTGGCGCGGGGGTATTTTAGCGAGAATGTGTTAGATGAAGTAAATCAATCTCTTATCCGATACTTTACTGAAAATGAGACAAAAATAGAAAAAATATATTATTGCCCGCACCATAAAGATGCAGTAATTGAAAAATATAAAAAAGACTGCAGGTGTAGAAAGCCAAAGCCTGGAATGATCATAAAGGCCAAAAAGGATTTTAATCTTGACCTTAAAAAATCATATATGATCGGAGACAGATATAAAGATATTGAGTTTGGACATGATCAGGGCTTAAAGACAATACTGGTACTAACAGGTTATGGATTGGGGGAATATAGCTATCAGAGCAAAGATTGGAAGATTAAGCCGGATTTTATCTGTGAAAATTTATTGGAAGCTGCAAAAGAAATAGAACGACAAATAAAAACCCAGACAAAGTAAAACTATCTTTGTCTTTAATGAGGAAAAGATGAAAAAAATAATAATATTAATATCATTGGCCGTTATCTCGTGCACAAATATTAATCCGGACTTTAACACGAATCCCGACTATAACAAAAGTGGTCAATATGGTACCTTTAAAATTGATACCTTATATGCCGTAAGGGATTCGATGTTGGAGCGTTCGCCGCTAAACACGAACACATCCACTAAGTTGACCCTGGCCAATATGGACGGAGTAAAGGCTGCTTTTGTCATACGTTTTATTAATTTACCACCGGATTCCGTAACGGTAACTAAAGTTGATTTAACGTTTGATACATTTGGCTTTTTTGGAGACACAACAAAATCAACGGCCCGTGTAATGGTATATAAAGCAAATAAATTATGGGACGCTTCCTCTATTGTTAACCAGGATGATGATTGGCGGACAAATCCACCGGATGAATTAGTTACCGAGATGAATGTTAATTTAGTGGATTCCATGGAGAACACGGTGGAAATCCCGATGAGCGTATTTGAAGAATGGCGAAATATGGCAGACTCATTAAATTTTGGTCTATATTTTAAATTCGCAGATGAGGAAACGAATTTAGTCTGTGAATTTAATTCTATCAATTCCCCGGATCATCCCAAATTGAATTTTACTTTTGCAGCGGACA
>CAYWBI010000004.1:0-73499 GCA_964456445.1 uncultured Calditrichaceae bacterium | reverse complement strand
ACTGGGGGCGCGATCGACGAACCTGCATCTCATACAATCTCGTCTCAATCAGGAGAATATTGATTTGAGCGGTTTTTTATCCGATACCCGTGACGCCAAAATGGATGAAGAAATCGTAAAATATCAGAACACACAGCTTTCTTATGAAGCATCGCTAAAAGTTACGGCAAGTTCGCTCAGGCTAAATATTCTACAATTTCTTCAATGATAAGGGCAATACAGAGATTTAAATTTTTAATAGAGGATAAACCGTTATCAGCGGTAAACATTTATGGCCAACAATTCATCTTTGGCGAATAGTCTGGATGCTATGGAGAAAAAAGTAAAAAGTGGGTTAACTGAGCAAATGGCCTGGCAGGAAGAGCTTGATGCACTTTTGGGAATGGCAGAAACGGACGGTGTTAAAAACATATATAAAACGCCACGTTTCCCAATTATATTAATTGTTGGCGCCTCCGGTAGCGGTACAACCCTTTTTTTACAATGGCTGGCCTCAACGGGCGTATTTGCATATCCCAGTAATTTAATGGCCCGTTTTTACCGCTCGCTTTATATTGCGGCTAAAATGCAGCTTATGCTGAGCGAGCCCGATTTGAGTATGGTCCCCAGGGCGGACATTGATTTTTTTAGTTCGAATTTGGGTAAGACCTATGGCTTGTTTGCCCCAAATGGCTTTGATGTTTTCTGGCGCCGGTTTTTCCCTTTTAAAAAAATAAACAGTTTAAGCCCGGATAAGCTGAAAACCGTTGACGCCGCCGGGTTGAAAAGTGAACTTGCGGCGATGGAGGCTGTTTTTCAAAAACCACTCGCCTTAAAGGCCCTGTCTTGCAATTGGCACTTACCTTTTCTGGCGCAACACCTGCCAAATACAATTTTTGTTCATATCTCACGTCAGCCTTTTTATAATGCCCAATGCATCTTGCGTGCCCGTCAGCGTTTGAAACAACCTGCAACCGATTGGTATGGGGAAGTTCCGCCCGAATATACAAAGCTGAAAAAAATGAATATTTATAAACAGGTATGCGCTCAATTGTACCATACCGAACTTGCAATTTCCAAAGGGTTAAAAAATATCCCTGAATATCATAAGCTGGAGATTGACTATGAAGCCTTTTGCACAAACCCGGCTGCAAGTTGGGACAGCCTGAACCGTCTGTTTAATCGATTGGGCTTTACCATGCACCGGGACTATAGCAGTGTACATAATTTTGAGAATCAAAATAAACTACAACTTTCAAAACGTGAAAAGGAACGTCTGGCGGCAGCTTATTATTCATTGTTTGGCGAAGACATAACCCCCGCAGAGTTACGCGCGGATAAAACCAAAAACAACATTTTAAATCCTGCACTTTAAATCACACTGCTGGTATTTTCTTCCCGATAATCGAAAAACTTTCCTCCCGCACGCTATAAACAGTTGTTACCCAATTTTTAAATAGTACTGCAATCCCTTTAAAAATAGTCCCTTAACAGCTCCCGAAAACACTGGCACATTTATTGATAATACATATCATGTGGAAACTATGGACATAACAACAGATATAGCTTTGCCGGATATCGGCAGGGGGGGGGCCGGATATCTTTCAGGCGAATATGCCAGGTCATTAACGATGGTAGGCAAGGCCATTTATTTACCGGAGTCCGGCGCTTGGATGTTGGAACGCCCCGTTCCCGGAAACGGACAAAAAGATTTATGTGGGACATATCCGCTGTTTTGTTGCAAGGATTGGGCAAATATAGAAAGAGATATTTTCGATATGGAAGAAAAATATATTAGCCTTTCCTTTGTTACCGATCCATTTGGGGCATATAAGGAAACTGATTTAAAACGCATTTTCAGCGATGTGTGTTATCCTTATAAAACACATTATATAATTGAGCTGGATAAGTATAGAACTCAGGAAATTGACAAAAACCACCTGCGTAACTTGCGCAAGGCTGAAAGGAAAGTGACGGTTTGTCGGGAGAGCGACCCTACGGCTTGTTTGGATGAGTGGAACCGACTATACGCTCTGCTCATCCAACGGCATGGGATAAACGGCGTGGCACGCTTTTCATCGGATTCGTTTCAACGACAACTTAAAGTCCCGGGTTTACGGATTTATTCTGCGCGTTATCACGGGCAAATTGTCGGCATGGTTTTGTTCTATATCATGGAAGATATCGTCTATTATCATCTTGGGGCTTATGACGAAACCGGATACGCCCATCAGGCTTCTTTTACCGTATTCAACCGGGCGATTGAAGACTTTACCGCGCAGGGACTTATGTTTTTAGACCTGGGAAGCGGCGCGGGTTTAAAAGACAATCCATCCGACGGTCTGGCGCGATTTAAACGGGGCTGGAGCAATGCAACCCGCACGGCCTGGTTTTGCGGCAGGATATTAAACAAAAAGGCCTATGCACATTTGCTGCAGCAAAGAAATGACGGAGGGGGATTTTTCCCTGCGTACCGGGAGAACTTATGACACAAAATAATCTAAGAAAAAAAACATTGCCCGATGCCTTTGAAGCTGCTCATATCAAAAACGGCCACCTGATGGTCACCCGTCCTGATCTGCCGCCGCTCGAAGAGTTTGTCGGCTATCTGGAAAAAATATGGGACCGTCGCTGGCTGACCAACAATGGCCTATTCCACCAGGAGCTGGAAAAAAAGCTGGCGGAATTTCTCGGTGTCGGTTATGTAAGCCTGTTTTCCAACGGCACGCTGGCGCTGCTGTCCGCCCTGCAGGTGATGCGCATCAGTGGGGAAGTGATCACCACACCCTATAGCTTCGTGGCCACCACCCACGCCCTCAACTGGAACGGTATAACGCCCGTCTTCTGTGATATCGATCCCGTGACGCTGAACCTTGACCCGGCAAAAATCGAAGCGTTGATCACACCGAAAACCACAGCCATTCTGCCGGTGCATGTATATGGCAATCCGGCCGAAGTGCGGGAGATAGAACGTATTGCCGATGTATATGGGCTAAAGGTAATCTATGACGCTTGCCATGCTTTTGGCGTGGAAGTGGATGGTAACAGCATTTTAAACTATGGCGATCTGTCGGTACTCAGTTTCCATGCCACAAAGATTTTTACCACCATGGAGGGTGGCGCCATAGTTACCAATGACCCGAAATTGAAAAACCGAATCGACTATATAAAGAATTTTGGTTTTGCTGATGAGACCACGGTGATGGCGCCCGGTATTAACGGCAAGATGAACGAAATGCAGGCAGCGCTGGGTCTTTTACAATTGCAATATGTAGATGGACGTATTGCGCGTCGCGCGGAGCTGACCCGTCTTTATGAACAAAATTTGGCGGACATTGAAGGGCTGAGCGTTTTGCAACGTGCGCCGGGCATAAAGCACAACTATGCCTACTTCCCGGTTTTTATCGATGAAGAGAAATTTGGTTTGGGGCGCGATGAACTGTATCAGCGTTTAAAGGAAAACGAAATTTATGGCCGACGCTATTTTTATCCGCTGATCAGCCGTTTTCCTATGTATCGGGGTTTGCCCTCCGCCAAGCCGGAAAAGCTGCCCATCGCCGAAGCCGTGGCCAGCCGGGTGATCTGCCTGCCACTCTATCCCTCCATGACGAAAAAAGAGGTAGAGCGGGTGGTGAAATTGATTAAGAACAATCAACAGGTGAAAACCAACTCTTTGTGCGAAGAAGCTATTTGATGAAAAGGTAAATGCCTGCCCGGGAAAGGTACTATGGACATTTGAATACAGCCTTACAAAATTATGTAAAGATCGAAAACAAGCTAAAAATTAACGCGGGACGTGAACATGAGTGCTTTCACCCAGACATTTTTAATGGATTTTTTTAAACAAATACATACCATCGAAAAAGACAATTGGGATTATTTACGCTTTGGTGAAAATCAGCCAAACCGTAGTAATTTTCTCTTAGAGAGAGCTGTGAACTGGATGGAAGCTATCATTGAGAATCATTCTCAATATGAAGAAGCCTTGCAGCTTATGCATGATGATTACTCAAAAGCATTGATGATCAAGTTGCTTGAATATGATGTGTTAGATCATCATCATGTAAAACTACCCTTAAATACGCCTGAGTATTGGGATGCTTATCGTTCAATTGATGAGCAATATCTCATAAAGCGCGATGTCATCCGCCAGGTAAAAAATCCACTTAATTTATATGCGTATCCGGAGATGGATTTGAAAATATATGGCAATCCTCTTACCATTTTAACGATGTTTATAAATAAGCAATATTATCTGTCGCGAGCGCCGTTTATTAGGCCCGAGCCAGGTGATGTTTGTATCGATGCAGGCTCCTGCAGAGGTGAAGTGGCACTGCACTTTATGCATTCTGTGGGAGAAACCGGCGCTGTGCATGCTTTTGAGTTTGTGCCGGGAAATATTGAAATTCTAAAAAAAAATATGGAACTCAATAAACATTTATCGGCCAATATTAAAATTGCCCCCTATGCATTATGGAATACCTCGGATCAATTGCTAAGTTTTACCGACAGAGGGCCGTCCTCCGCTGTTGGAACTGCAACAGACAACGGGGATACTTTGAAAGCGAAAACGATTACTCTGGATGATTATGTTGAAAACGAAAATTTGCGCGATGTTAACTTTATAAAAATGGATATCGAAGGGGCCGAACTAAATGCACTAACCGGCGCAGTGCGCACGATCCGCAACTTTAAACCCAAGCTGGCTATTTGTGCTTATCATAAAATGGATGATTTTTATACAATACCAAAACTTATAAAAAACATTTTACCGGGTTATCGATTTTACCTTGATCATTATACCATTCATCGCGAGGAAACTGTTTTATTTGCAGAATATCCCCATCAGGATGCAGTCGATAAAGTATGATCGTGCTGACAAAATATTGGTATCGTACTTTTAAGAAAAATACTTAACAACTAATCTTAGACCCGATTTAAAAATTCTTGATTAGATTATTAACCTGCCGATAAGACGGTTAAAAGAGTTATGCGCTTTCCAACGGACCCCGCTCGGAATTTTATTCCTTTTTAACGAAAAACTTTCCGCCTCCCACTCTGTGAAATTTAAATATGTTTTCCAATTAAATTTGTAATCCCTTTAAAAATCGTTACTTAAGGCGTATGCCTGAATAGTGGCATATTTATTGATTATACGCTCTGTGGGAAAACTTATGTTGATCGAATGATATATCCACTATTGTTATGGATACGAATCTTCAGCGGATATATTTAACATCAACCGGGTTTAGAAGGATGTGGCCCAAAGGCTAACCGCTTGTAGGTTAAAGGATTGCCTGACCTTTTGTCCGGGAAACAGAAAATATAAGTTAAAAATATATACGCTGAAATAAGTTAGGACCAATATGAAAATTGTCGGAAAAAAAGTACTTCTAAGGGCAATAGAAGAAAGCGATTTGGAAATACTGCATCAATGGGCAAATGATCCGAAAATCTGGCCGCTATTAGCCTCCTGGCACTTCCCGATATCTATTAGCGATCAAAAAAAATGGTTTGAAAATTTATCGCCTGCCTCTGCGGATCAACGATTTGCCATAGAAACCCCGGACATGGGCATCATTGGTACCGCAAATCTTGTAAATATCAATTGGAAAGACCGGAATGCCTTTCATGGTATGATGCTTGGTGATAAAGATATACGCGGCAAGGGCTATGGGACAGATACAATAATGGCTGTTATGCGCTATGCGTTTGATGAACTTGGATTGGAACGGCTTGATGGTTCCATGATCGAGTATAATAAAATTTCTCTTGCAGTTTATCTTAAGAAATGTGGCTGGGTGGAAGAGGGCAGACAACGTAACTATTATTTCCGAAAAAATCGCTTTTGGGATAAAATTGTGGTAGGCGTCACCCGAAACGATTATTATGGATTAATTTCAAAAAACGGCTACTGGGATGATGAGAATGAATAGCGGCGATCGTATCCTGATCACGGGCGGCGCCGGATATATCGGAAGCATCCTTGCAGATTCCCTTTATCAAAGGGGATACAAAATAACCATTCTTGACCAGAGGCCGCCGGCATATTTGCCTGTAAGCTTAAATAACAATACAAATAATTTTACGTTCCTCAGCGGCGACATCCGCGATACGGAGATAGTCCATAAAAGTCTCAGGGATGTGGAAACCGTCATTTACCTTGCCGGCGTGTCCGATGGCCGTGCGGGGAGAATGGCGCCGCAGCATACTTATGATGTGAATGTTGAAGGGTTCCGGGAATTTGTCCGCCTCAGTGCAGAAGGTACTTGTAAAAAAATCATATTTGCTTCAACCTTTGGTGTTTATGGCAATGATTATAGACATCGATTAAGCGAACAATTGTCGCCAAATCCCGCTGAGCTTTATTCCCAATCCAAATGGCAGGCAGAAAAGATTTTGAATACGTATAAATCCGGTTTTGTTTCGGTCGTGATATTACGGCTGGCCATGGCATTCGGTTATTCTCCTCGTATGAAAAAAGAATTTATCGTTAATCGTTTTATCCTGGATAGCCTACAAAAAAAATCTATATCGGTATGGGGCGGTGCACAGCGTCGTCCGCAAATCCATGTTAAGGATATTGCTGCCGTTGTCATGGAATTGCTTACTAATACAAAAGGATTGTTACCGTTTGAAGTGTTCAATGTTGGCTGGAGCAGTCCTTCGCTTGATGAAATTGCGAATATGATAAATGAAAGTCTCGGCGGCGGTATTAATATTTATCATCGGGCCCCACGTGAAAATGAAAACTCCTTTGTGCTTGATACGGGGAGATGGAGAAGGAAAATGAAAACGGTGCCAGCCATTGATATAGGATATGCTGTGGCCGAAATGACTGTTGAATATTCCGGGAAGATGGTTTCAACCGGCAATACCCTGGAACGTGTGGAAGGACTGCTATGAGCTGGGTTAAAAAAGGCCGCATTTTTTGTGTCAATGGTAATCATGCGTGGACATTGACCCATGCCCAGGTTCCAATTGTGGAACCGGTCGGGGAAGATGTTTTACGTATTTATTATGGAACGAGGGATGACAAAAACCGGACACGGACATCGTTTATTGAGGTAGATGCCTGCAATCCGGCGAAGGTATTATATGAGCATCCAACGCCCATTTTAGAATTGGGCCCTGCCGGTACCTTTGATGATTCCGGTGTGATGCCTTCGGAAGTTATCCGCTATCATGACCGAACCTATTTTTACTATGTGGGGTGGAATACGGGCAACACAGCTCGTTATCGGACCGCCTTGGGGCTGGCCATCAGTGAGGATGGGCGTACCTTTAAAAAGGCGTCTGCCGGTCCAATCATGGACAGGAACAGCTGTGACCCGGTATCCGTTTCGTGCCAGGCCCTGATGACCGAGGGCGAACGTTTGCGTACCTGGTATATGTCATATCTTGGCTGGGATAAAATTGATGGAATTATGGAACCGGCATACGAAATAAAATATGCCGAATCCTCGGATGGTAAATCCTGGCGTCGTGAAGGCCTCACTTCCGTTGGTCTGGAACCTGGGGAAGGGGGTATTGCCTGCCCGACTGTGCTGAAGGACAACGGCACGTATAAAATGTGGTATTCGGTTAGAGGACGAAAGGATTATCGTACCCAAAAAAAATCTTCTTACCGGATCGGATACGCGGAATCCATGGATGGCATCCGCTTTAAGCGCATGGATCATCTGGCCGGCCTTGTCCCGTCTCAACACGGATGGGATTCGGAGATGGTCGCATATCCCAGTGTGTATAAAATGGGCAATAAACTATACATGTTTTATAATGGCAATGGTTTCGGAGCTTCGGGATTTGGCTATGCGGAGAAATATTTATGAACCATTTTATCATAACCTCGCATGGCTGGAGCGCAAGTAACTGGCTGGCCTACGCGCTTAATCTCCATCCGGAGATTGTTTGCAGCCATAGCGCACGGAACATCCCCGCGAATGAAAGAGGGATGAATAGCGATGAGAGTCTGCGCGCAAATTTATTAGCGTTGCATAAAGGCTATCTATCCCGGAGCATTGATACCGTGGATGCAAAGTATGAACAAATCGAAAAAATGGGAAATGGAAAGTTTTATGGTTCTGTCCATGTGTTAAGAATGCGCGATCTCCCATATCTGTGGGAACGTTTTGGTCCAAATAAGAAAAATTACACAGTCATGAACCTTGTGCGCCATCCGGTTTCTCTGGTTTGGAGCGGTTATGGACAATTTAAATCACTATTTCGCTATGACTTGAACGAGCTGCATTGGACACTGGGAAAAGTGTTAAATGAGGCCCGGGAATTTATACACAAGCTCGCGCTGAAGTATGATTTTTTTCCGGGAGATATTGAGAACCTTGCCTTTATTGGTGCTTCTGCTGTGTTAGGCAGCCTGCGTAAAGACCTTGATGCATATGATATCGTAAAAAACATAAACGCTTATAATTATCTGGGCGCGATAAAAATGGAAGAGGTGACCAACAATCCTGATGTGTTGAGTGGGATTATAGCGAAACTTACGAACGGGCGTCTTTCCGTTGACGAGATATATTTAAGAAAGGTATTTCGAACCGGTGTGGTCAATGAACATAAATCCGATAAAAATAAAACAGATGCATCTGCCCGATATCAGCATTTTAACGAATGGCAAAAAGAAGTATTCAAATATTTTTTTGAAAAATATCAACTGAAAAATGCTTATGAGTCTTATGGATATGATTTTTCATTTATAGATTAAGGAAATTGATATGCGAAAGAAAGCCTTCCCAAAAAAAGTAAGCAATCAAAAACCACTTATCAGTGTTGTCGTATTTTCTTACAATTTTGAGAAATATATTGATCAATGCCTGGTAAGCATCATCAAACAAACACTAAAACCATCTGAGATTATAGTATGTGATGATTGCTCGAGTGACAAATCCTGGGAAATCATAACCAAATATAAAAAACGGTATCCTAAATTGTTTCGTGTTTTCCGTCATGAGAATAATATCGGGCATATCGCTAATGGCAAATTTGGTAAGGATCAGGTAACATGTGATTGGACTACGGTTATCGATGGTGATGATTATTGGCATCCAGAAAAACTGGAGATGGAATGGAAGGTTTTGCAAAAAAACACTCGTGCCAAAGTAGCCTATTCCAATGTGACCATAGTTGATGCAAATGGGGACATAAAAGATGTTTGGCATAAAAAAGGCGATCCTGATCCGCCTTCCGGCGAAGTTTTTGTGGCGGCTTTCGCCAAGCACTTTTTTAAAGGACGCCGGAGTCTTTTTCGTAACCAATTGATGGATACGGCCGCTATGCGCAAGGTTGGCTATGGCGATCCATCCATAAGTGTACATGTGGATTGGGACCTTAAAATAAATATGGCATCTAAATATCCCGTGGTTTATTCCGGCGCCAAAACGGTTTTTTACCGCGATCATCGCGAAGGTATCCATCACAAACAGAATGACAATCTCTATGCTTCCGCTCTCATGGTCATGCGGAAAAACCTGCACCTGTTACAAGAGCGCAGCATCGGCGAGCAGAAATATGTCCTTTCTGAGTTAAATTCCTTACTCGTGCATCTTGGCGCACTTGGTAAAATAAATCCCGAACAACTAAACCTCAATGATATCAATGCACCCGTCCAAAAGGATGTACCCATGGAAAAACAAGACCGGCAAAAAATAAACCCTGCACTGAAAGCGCAAAACAACAGTGTTGAAAAGTACCTCGGTGAAAACCTGATTTTTCTCATCTCTCAGCCGCGGGCCGGTTCCACCTTGCTTCAACGTATCCTGGCCGGAAATCCAAAAGTGCACACCGTGGCCGAACCCTGGATCATGCTCCATCCGCTCTATGCCCTAAAAGAGCAGGGGCTGCAAAGTGAATACAGTGCGGTGGACGCCCAAATCGGTTTAAAGGATTTTATGGACAACATGCCCAACGGGCGGGAAGACTATCTCGATGGTTTACGCGCCATGGCCCACACCTGGTACGGGCGCGCCCTGCAGAACAGCGGCCGGGAGCTTTTCCTGGATAAAACCCCGCGCTATTATCATATCCTGCCCGAACTGATGGAACTCTTGCCTCAGGCCGGAAGGGTGCTATTGCTGCGCAATCCGCTGGCCGTACTTGCTTCTATTTTAACCACCTGGATCGGGCGGGACTGGAACCGTCTGGGACTGCACCGAAACGATCTTCTGCTGGCGCCGGTGCTTTTGGCTGATTTTATGCGTAAAAATCCCGGAGCCGTTTCGGTAGTGCGTTATGAAGAGCTGATAGAAACACCGGAAAAAGCCGTATCGAAACTTTGTATGGAACTGGGCATCGATTATCGGGACGGGATGTTGAATTATGGCGGGCGTCCCGCGCCTAAGGGCAGTATGGGCGATCCGCTTGGTGTTGAACGGCACGATCGGCCTTCGGCAGACAGTCTGGAAAAATGGAAAAAGACCTTTGCCGATCCGCAATACAAACTCCTGGCGGAGGTGTACCTAAACACGCTCGGGCCCGGAATTCTTGCCGCCTTAGGTTATGAGTACAACGATCTTCTGGGCGATTTGAAGACAATTTCGACGGAGCCTTTAACCGCTACGGACGCGGAAGTGGATCAAATGATGCAGGCGCTGAAATTGCCGCCAAATCAACTGAAAGCCCTCCCCGCGCTGGTGGAAAGTTACCGGTCAAAAACGCCTGCGTTTTCCGTGTCTTCGGAAAAACCGGCCGCTAACAGTTATCGGGTGTCGGCGGTTGTTTCCACCTATAATTCGGAAAAATTTATCCGCGGATGTCTTGAGGGACTGGTAAATCAAAGCCTTTATACAAAAGGCCAACTGGAAATCATCGTCATAGACGCCCATAGCCCGCAAAATGAAAAAGCAATTGTAGAAGAGTTTCAGAAAAAACAGGATCATATCCGCTATGTGCGCACCGATCAACGGGAAACAGTGTACGAATCCTGGAACCGGGGTATCAAAATGGCCCGGGCGCCCTATGTGACCAACGCCAATACGGACGACCGGCTGCGTGCCGACGCCCTCGAAAAACTGGCCGGTTTGCTTGACGCCCACCCGGATAAGGCCCTGGCCTATGGTGATTCTCTGGTTACCACCGTGCCCAATGAAACCTTTGAAGATAACAGCTCCGACGGCAGCCAGGATTTGGTTTGGCCCGATTTTGACCGGCGGACGATGCATTCCTGGTGTTACATCGGGCCGCATCCCGTATGGCGCAAAAGCCTGCATGAAGAGTTGGGTTATTTCGATACCTCGCTGAAATCCGCTGCCGACTGGGAATTTTGGTTGCGCGTGGCATTAAAGCATGACTTTATCCATCTTAAGGAATTTATCGGTCTCTATTATCTGAGCGATGAAACCGTTTCCCGCCGTGGCAACGCGCCGTTGATCGAAGCCAAACAGGTGCGGCAAAAGTATAAAGCGGCTTATAAAGAGCTCCCGGGTGAAATGATCCTGCCCCCAAAAATGACCATCACCGAAGCAGGTAAAAAAAACATCCTGGTCGTGGTCCATAATTTTCCACCATACTGGTTTGGCGGCACGGAAAATTATGTTTTCAACTATGTAAAAGCGTTGCAACAAAAAGGCCTGACCGTCCATGTATTATTTCCGCATTTGGATGAAGACCAGGCCACGCCGGAGCTGCGTCTGCGCGTGTACAAGGGGATTACCACCCTGCAACTGTGGTATGACCTCAATTTATACAATGATTTTCTGGGCGCGGGTGGGGAAATCCTCACACAGATGTTTGATGAATTGTTGACGCATAATGATTTCAGTTATATCCACTTTCAGCATATCAAGAATATCCCTTTTGATGTGGGGCAAATTGCGGCCAAACACAATATCCCCTATGCGGTGACGCTGCATGATTTTACCCTGATGTGTTTTCGTAACCATTTTTACATCGACGAAAAAAGCACTCTTTGTTCCGGTCCGGGAAAGGATAAATGCGCTTCTTGTTTTTTTGATTTATACAAGCAGGCGCCGCAGGGCAACCAACTGCAAATGGTTACAGAACAAATGGGCATGCGTGCACAAAGCGCACGGGAATTGTTAAAAGCGGCAGAAAAGATAACGGCACCATCAACCTTTGTGAAAAACAGTTTTGTGGAAAACGGCTACATCTCCGCCGACAGGGTAGAAGTACATCCGCTTGGCCTGCCGGCTCTAACGCCCATTAGCAATTCCGGGCCACATAAAAAAACGGTCTTTGGGTTTTTGGGTACCTTTGGCAAATTGAAAAACCTGGCCACCCTGCTCGTTGCCTTTAAAGGCTCTGATATGGATGCCGAACTGGAAATCTGGGGCAAGGATATGCCACAGACTGAAAATGAATTACATGAATTCTGTAAAGATGATCCCCGCTTACGCACCATGGGTGTTTATCAGCCGGCAGACCTGCCGCAAATACTCAGCCGGATTGACGTGCTGGTTGTACCCTCGCTGACCGAAACCTATTCCATGGTGGTAAGGGAATCTTTTATGCTTAAAACACCTGTCATTGCAGGTGCGGTAGGGGGCATTCTGGATGTGGTGACCGATGGGGAAAACGGTTGGTTGTTTCCGCCAACAGATGGTGGGGCGCTGTTAAAAATCATGCAGAAAATCGTAAAACATCCGCAGGACATTGCCGCGCGCGCCGCCCGGATACCCGAGATTTTAACCATTGCTGAAGATGCGGCGTACTGGTATGATTTCTTTTGTGAAGGTCCAACAGCAGCCCCGCTCAAACATAAAGACAAGCAATCGGATAAACCGCGAATTGGATTTCTCTCGGCCGATCCTGTTGATCGTGCCTGTCCTCTGATACGCCTCGATGCACCGTTGCGTCGTTTGCATGACGCCGGATGGATTGATTATCAGCAGTTAAGCGCCAAAGATGAAAATGGTTATACCGTCAATTTAGAAAACCTGGATATCCTGATCCTGCAACGCAATATGCCGGGGTTCTACAAATATGAGGGACTTAAAAAGTATCTCGATGCCTTTGGCGTTAAGCTGGTCTATGAATTTGACGACGCCTTTTGGACGCTGCCGGAAACACATCTTGCCTATAATTTTTATAACCAAATGCGTCCGCAACTGGACGCGTATATTCAAAATGCCGATCTGGTGACCGTCTCCACCGATTATATGGCCCGCTACTGCCGGGACAAAAACGATAATGTGCGTGTTTTGCATAATGTGATCGATGAACAACTGTGGCCTTTTAAGGCACCTGTGCAAAGTGGTGAAAAGGTACGCCTACTCTTTGCCGGGACCATGACCCATCAGCTCGATCTGCGGACCATCGCCAAACCGCTGATAAAAATTCTTAATGCTTACAAAGACAAGGTGGAACTGGTGCTGTGGGGCAATGAAATCCCCGAACTGATGGAGCTGCCGAATGTTGTACGCGGACCGCAATTTACACCGGTTTATCCTGAATATGCCCGGCAACTGCAGGGCATGGATATCGATCTGGCCCTGGTGCCACTGGACGACACGCCTTTTAACAAGGCCAAGTCCCATATCAAATGGCTGGAATATGCAGCTTGCGGTATCCCGGCGGTTTTTTCCAAACTGGCCGCCTATCCCAAATTCGTACAGGATAAAAAAACCGGATTATTGGTGGAAAATACCAACAAAGCTTGGTTCCGTGCGATAAAATGGATGATCGATAATCCGCAAAAGCGCATTCAGATAGCTGAAAACGCCCAGAAGGAAGTGGCGGAAAAATACACGTTAAGTAAAAACTTGCATCAATGGCGGGACGCCTATTTTTCGCTGCTTGATCGTGAAGCGCCACGGGAGCCGGTGATCGCAGCCCAGGCAGCTCCGGAAGTGGCCCTTATTATTCCGGTCTTCAATAAACTGGAATATACCCAAAAATGTCTGAAAGCTGTAAATGAGCAAAGCACGGGCATCGATTATGAAGTGATCGTGGTGGACAACGGCTCCACCGACGGTACGGCTACCTGGCTGAAGGAACAGGCCAGCAAGGATAAACGCATAAAGGTAATCTCCAACAGGCAAAATTCCGGTTTTGCCGTTGCCAACAATCAGGCTGTAAAAACCACGCAGGCGCCGTATGTGCTGTTTTTGAACAACGATACCGAGCCCCGCGCTCACTGGTTAGACGCCATGTTGGCCATTGTGCGCAGCGATGACGGTGTGGGCGCGGTGGGCAGTAAATTACTCTATCCGGATATGACCATTCAACATGCCGGGGTGGCCATTGTGGAAGACCTGAAGAACGGCGATCCGCTTTTGGCCCAAAATATCCTGGTCGGGCAGCCTCATGACCACCCGCAAACCAATTTGATCATCTCGCTTCAGGCCGTTACCGCCGCCTGTTTGCTTGCGCCCCGCACGGCCTTTGAACAGGTGGGCGGATTTGACGAAGGCTTTTGGAACGGTTACGAAGACGTGGATCTTTGTTTCCGTCTGCGGAAGGCCGGGTACGATGTGGTTTACCAGCCGCACAGCGAGGTGATCCATCATGAATCAAAGAGCGGGGTGGAACGCTTTAAAAAAGTAGCGGAAAATATCAATCGCCTGCATGAAAAATGGCTGGGCAAGGTGCCGCTGGATTTTCGTATAGAGACCGATGGCAGCGCTACACAATTGAACGGTACGCCCATTAAGTTGTACGAACCCAATAGTGGGGACACACGGACGGAAGAAGACGGGCGCCCACTGGCTTCCATTATCATGCTTACCTGCAATGCGTTGGAAATGACCCGTAAATGCGTGGCTTCCGTTCTGGCCCACACGGCCTATCCATTTGAACTGATCTTTGTGGACAACGGCTCAACCGACGGCACGGTCGATTGGCTAAAAACTTTTAGCGCTCAAAATGATGGGGTGCGTGCTATCTACAACAGTGAAAATCGCGGCTTCTCCGCCGGGAACAATCAAGGTGTGGCTAAGGCCGGTGGCGACTATATCTGTCTGTTGAACAATGATGTCCTGGTGGCCGATGGCTGGCTGGAGGATTTGATCGACGCCTTTGACCGGGATGAGCGCATCGGTATGGTCGGCGCGGTTACCAACAAAGCCAGCGGCATGCAAATACTGAAAAACATACCCTACACCGATGATGCGGGCTTTTATCCCTTTGCCGATAACTGGCGCGCCCAACACCAGGGCGAAGTTACCCCGCGCCGTAGGTTGGCCGGTTTTGTCATGTTGACCGGCAGGACTGTTTATGAGCAGGTGCAGGGTTTTGACGAAGGCTATGGCCTGGGCAATTTTGAAGACGATGATATCAGTCTTAAAATCCGTGCCGCCGGTTATGCGCTGATGGTGCATGACGGCACCTATATTCACCATTATGGTCATAGCTCCTTTAAAGCCAACAAGATCGACTTGCTGGAATCGCTGAAGGCCAATGAGAAAATCTTCCGTAAAAAATGGCCGGAAGTGGATTATGACGAACTGTTGGAAATAAAGAATCCGTTGCATAAAGTTCACCCGGCTTTGATTGAACAGGCTTCCCGTATGCTGGAACAAGGTGAGGCCGCGGGGGCAATGGAACTGTACAAACAAGTCTGGAACGAAAACCCGCTGTCCGGAGAGGCGCTGGTGGGCATGGCTTTTAGTTGCCAGGCCCAGGGCGATTTGGAAAATGCCGAACTATACCTGCAAAAGGCGCACCTGCATTTTCCGGATAATCCAATGGTATTGAACCAGCTTGGTGTGGTCAAGGCGCAGCAGGGCGATCCTGAAACTGCGCTGAAATATTTTGAACACACCGTTAAGCTGGACGGATCTTTTCTGGATGCCCATCATAACCTGGGTCAGGTGTTGGTAGAAACCGGGCGGTATGAAGAAGGCGTCAAGGTTTTTGTGGCTTGTCTTTCCACCAATGAGAATGATTTGGTTGCCCTGGTCATGATGGCCCGTTTTAACCTTGAAGCCGGCCGGAACGAAGAAGCGGCGCTTTATCTGGAAAAAGCCCGAAGCATCGATCCGGAAAACCCCGAAGTAAACGAAATGCTGGAGCTGTGTAGGGGCACGGAAAACGGCACAGACCGTTCCTCCTGGCAGCAAAAAAGCGATGAAGGTTACGAATTGCTCAACGCCTTTAAGGAAGAAGCGGCGGAAATCTGTTTTAAGGAAAGCCTTAACCTGCAGGAAACGCCCGAGGCGCTGATGGGCCAGGCCCTGTGCGCTGTGCGCAAAGAACAACAAATTAGGGCCATCACCACCCTGAACAAATTGATTGAAAAATGGCCGGATTTTGAAGTGGCTTACAACCAGCTGGGTATTATTTACTTTCAAAATGGAGAGCTGAAGAACGCCCTTGGCAGTTTTGCAAAGGCCATTGGCTTAAATCCAGGTTATCTGGAAGCACAGCGTAATTATGGGCTTTCATTGGTTGAATCAGGAGATTATAAAAACGGAATCGAGACATTTGATCATATCCTCGGTAAACATCCGGACGATATTGAAACATTATTAATTATGGCGAACTTTTATTCCGAAATAGAAAGATGGGCTGAAGCGGGGAAATTTGCAGATAAGGTGTTATCCCTTGATCCGGTAAATTCCGACGCCCTGCAATTACAGGAACGTTTTAAAAATTATTCCGGTGTGGAAGTTATATAAGGATGTGCCAATGAATACAGTTTCAAACGGGATATCGCTATGTATGATCGTTAAGAATGAGCAGGAGAATCTACCGAAATCCCTGCAGGCGGCCCGTGAATATGTGGATGAGATAATCATTGTGGATACGGGTTCGACTGACGATAGCGTTGAAATTGCCAAAAGTTTCGGCGCCCGGGTTTATTACTTTGAATGGGGCAATGACTTCTCCGCTGCCCGAAATTTTGCCCTGCAATATGCAACAAAAAATTGGGTGCTTAACTTAGATGCCGACCATATAATCAAAGTTAACCAGACAGTAAACTTGATGGACATCCTAAAAAATACCGGAAAACTGGCCTTTTTTATAGAGGAGCAGAGTGTCGATGAGACGGGGAAAGCCCATGGCCTGGAGCGACTGTTGCTCTTTCGGAATTTCCGTGGATTTTATTATGAGGGGATTATACATGAGCATCCCGGTAATGCTGTTAGCAGTTATGCCGATGCACACCAAATAACAGATCCGCTGGGCCGGTTAAGCGGTGTGACGTTACTTCATCATGGCTATGACGACCCTTTAAAAAAGCTGAACCGTAACCTCCCTATTTTACGTGACGCATTAAAGAAAACGCCAGATGATTATCATTATTTATATAAATACCTTTTGACCCTTAAAAGTTTAAAAAACACTTCCTTTGAGAAAGAATTAAAAAAAGCCTCGGCGCTTATTTTGCATGAAAACCCGCCCTTACGTGCATCGGTTATCGGTATCTGGGGAATGTTTGGTGACTGGGTGTATCACTATAACGTGCAGGACAGCCAGAGGGTGTTCCTTTCCGGCGCCCAACAGATTGGTGAAAGAATCGATTGGTCAGATTATCGATTGGTGAAACCGGTTATCCGTATTCTCGAAAAAAAAGGGGAATATGAATATAGTCTGGATTTAATACGTCACTGTTTATTGCGGGGCATTGCACCCCGGCATGTGGCCATAACAGAGTATGACCGGTTTGATGCACTTTATCAACTGTTGCGTTTGCATAATACTCACTCGGATGTAAATACTTTTATGAAGGATATGAAAAAGCTGGATGTTTACATGGAAAAGGCCAATATCGATCCGGATAGTTTTGACCGATATCTTCGGGAAATCGATGGCGACTTGTGGGAGACGTTGGGTATTTTACAACCTAAAAGTAAAAAAGCACAGGCTAAACGGCCACTGTTAACTTTGTGTCTGATCGTTAAAAATGAACAATCGAACATTAAACGCTGTCTGCAAAGTGTTTCCGGTGTTTGTGAAGAAATCATTGTTGTCGATACGGGGTCAAATGACCGCACTATTGAAATAGCGCAGGCATACACCGATAAAATTTATCGCCATGACTGGAATGGAGATTTTTCCGCCGCGCGTAATGCGGCCCTTGAAAAAGCAACCGGCCGCTGGATACTGCATCTTGACGCCGATGAAGCCCTGGAACCTGTTTCGGCAAAGACAGTACGGGCATTTATACAGGATTGCAGCCATCAGGGCGTCAATATAATTGTAAGAAATTACCAACCGGATCAGGACATGGTAAAATATCTGGATGAATTTCAAGTTCGGCTGTTTCAAAATAAAAAGAAAGTATGCTATGAAAACCGTATCCACGAACAAATTGTGCCTTCCATAAAGCGGATTGGTGGCTCGTTAGGCGATAGCGCCCTGCGCATCGATCATTTTGGTTATATGCATAAAAATGCCC
The DNA here is from genome assembly GCA_964456445.1 of uncultured Calditrichaceae bacterium. Classification (GTDB taxonomy): domain Bacteria; phylum Calditrichota; class Calditrichia; order Calditrichales; family J004; genus CAYWBI01. The sequence goes on along the minus strand of CAYWBI010000004.1, from coordinate 55,207 downwards.
AAAGAAATGAAAGGAACCTTCGTTTGCTTAACGAACAACTGGCTGAACATCCAATGGATAGTTATACCCTGTTTAAGCTTGGTGAGGCCTATAAGGCGGAAAATGACCTCGATAAGGCCGGCGCTTTTTTGGCACGCGCGATCCGCAACCCTACCGGAAATTTGACAAACGAAATACGTGAAATTATATACCTGCGTCTGGCACAAATTGAGCTGGCCCGCAATAACTACAACGAAGCCGGGCAATATGCCGATGGTTGTCTGCGGTTCAACAGTCAAAGCTATATCGCCCTGTATATCCGTGGAATTGTGGATATGTACATGGGCAATACCGATAAGGCGTTGGAATGCTTCAACCAGGTAAAAGCCTCATCGGCAAAACATAGCCTGGACCTGAGCGATATGGAACGCCTGATCGATGCCCTGCAACCCAATACGCCTTTGATGAATTAGGAAGAAGTAAATGAAAAATGTGTCAGAGGCATCATTAAGCGTTTGCCTGATTACTAAAAATGAAGAACGATTTTTGGAAGATTGCCTGCGCAGTGTTAAAAATGTTGCCAGCCAATTGATCGTTGTTGATACAGGTTCGACAGACCGTACGGTTGCCATTGCTAAAAAATATGGTGCCAATGTTCACAGTTTTGATTGGTGCGATGATTTTTCTGCCGCGCGGAATGCGTCTATTAAACCTGCCACTGGTGATTGGATTTTATGGCTGGATGCGGATGAAAGATTATCGCCGGATGCGTGCGGTTTTCTAAAGAAATTAAATCCCCATGAAAAACGTCCGGTTATTGGCCAGGTTCAGATCAATAATGCATCGAATGATGATGCTGCCGTCCACATCAGTACCGCCTATCGATTGTTTACAAATCATAAAGGGATATCTTTTAAGGGGATCATACATGAGCAGTTAATGTCCCGTCAGCCGGGAAAAGTGGAAAGCCGCAGGATGCCGATACATATTGACCATCTTGGTTATGCGCTGGAAGAGGATATTACCAAAGAGAAACACAAGCGGAATGGCCGTCTATTGGAACGGATGGTACGTGAAAATCCAAACAGTGCTTATGCCCACTTCACCCTGGCCCAACAATATAATCTGATGGATCAACCGCGGCTCGCACTGCCTCATTTTGAAAAAGCTTATGCCTTACGTCAGCTTAATAAAGAACTTACAGCGACATTGCTCAACGTTTGGGCAGAGAGCTGTCTCAATCTGAATCAAAACGAAACGGCCCTGGACCTGGCAGAAAAATCCGTAACCCTGGAAGAGAAGCAGGTGGGCGGTTATTATTTGCTCTACAAAATATATAAAAACAGCAATAAATTTTCCAAAGCGCTAAAGGCGCTCGAGTCCATTCGTACAAGCGAATCATACATCCAAATACATGGCTGGCAAATAGGCACGGATGTTTTACTTGGAAAAGAAAAACTGGATTATGCCCAGGCAGAACTGGAACTGATGAATGGAAATTTCCCCAGGGCGGAAGCGCTTTATGCCGGCTTGATCGCCGATCGGCCGGACGATATTGCTTTAAAGGTGCAAGCGGGCAAGGCTTTTTTACAACGCGGCAAATTTATCCGGGCAGAAAGCTTGCTGACCAATGCTTTTCAACAGGCACCCAGCCGTTTGGATGTATTGGATCTGCTGGGCATCCTATATATAAAAACAGGAAAACTGGACCGGGCAATCAATATTTACGAAGCGTTGCATATTCAGGCACCGGAAAATTCCCAGGTCAGCAGACGCCTGGCCGGGCTTTATGTTAAAACAGGTGAAGAAAACAAGGCCGCGCAACTGTTGTAGCTTTGTTTTGTTTGCCTTCCTGCATGTATCAGATGGGGGCTTTAGCCCGACAACTTCAGGGGCTAAAGCCCCGATGAGTCAACCGGATCGTTCGTCCCCGGGCTATTCAAAGAAGAAAAACAATTTGATTGAAAGTCAAGTGATTGACTTGTCCGTACCATTTGCTTATTAAAACGAAATCAAAATCCAATGGTTTTCATTCATTTTTAATTCAGGAGCATTCAGGTTTCTTAATAGGCCTGTTCTATTTCCACACAAAAGCCAGTAGCGCCAAATTGTACATTGTATTTATCCGTAATTATGGCTGTTTTTTTCGTGTTGCCCTCCCACTCCCTGTACCGTTTTTATCAAGCCGGGATAGTATTAAAGTCCCATAGATATTGCCCAAGGGAAAAAACGCATGGACAATTTTTTTATTTCAAACTATTGCCTATCTTTCATCCGCCGATGATATATTTGACAAGATGTAAAAATTAGCTTATAATTTTTCATTGTAAATTTTCTTTACCACACGGTATTCAACAATCATTTTATAAAGACAGGTAGTTATATGAATACCCGGGAACTCATAAAAATCCTTTCTGAACGCAATGGACGTTCTCAAAAAAATGTTAAAGTCATGTATAATCATGTTATTTCCGGCTTTCGCAAAGAACTGAGCGACCATCATCGTTTTTCCGTTCCCGGCTTAGGCACTTTTGGCGTCCGGGAGCATAACCATCGCAAGGGGTATAATCCACGTTTAAAAGCCATGATACTCATTCCACGGAAAATAGTGGGATATTTCATATCGGCACGCGCCTTAAAAGAGGCAATAAACAGGGAACAGGGCGATGAATAATAAGATATCTTTTTCCGGTTTAATAACCACCATCACGGAGGACGCTCATACCTCAAGCAGTTATACCCGAAATTTCGTCAATGAGATGGCGCTTATCATTCGTGATGGGCTTTTGCGTGATGGCACGGTGACGTTGAGTGGTTTTGGAATCTTCAAACTGAGGGATGTGCCACAAAGGACCGGTCGCAATATCCGCACAGGGCAGCCACTTGTTATACCTACGCACCGCAAGGTTATGTTTAAGCCGGAAAAGTCGTTGAGGGAGCAAATCAATAAAAGATACGGCCATTTACGTTCACAGCTTATCGATCCCGCCCGGGCCTCAGGTATAGATGCACATGCCCAAAAGACCCCCGACAGGGACATAAGCGGTTCGTTTTTTAGCACGGTATTTACCGAGGAAAATGAAACGGGAACAAACGAACAAAAGTCCGGCCCGGAAAATATAGCCGTTGATAAAAAGCCTGTTGCGGGGAACGCCTCTCCTTCATCAAGGGGCCCCGGGACTGTAACATCAGATTTGAATCAGAAGGACACGGATAAATCCCTTCCGCTGGAAAAAACCACCGGGGCGCTTAGAAAACCGGCATTATATTTCTCTGTACTGACCATCCTTATCGTTCTGTTTTTTTATATTCAAACGCAAACCGATGATGATACACAAGATATCATGGCGGATCAGGCAAAGGTTAATCATCCGGCACCGGCTCCAACGGTAGCCAGTAAAACAGATCAACCCGCGAATGAAACAAAAACCCAGTCAGGAAATGTTAAGAAAACAGCCCCTGTCCATACGGCCAAAGCCGTTGCCGGGCAAAAAATAAAAGTTTACAAACAGGTAACCCGGCATACAAAATTTGGTGATAATTTGTGGAAGTTGGCTTCGCATCATTATCATGATGGTTATCTTTGGCCACTTATTCTTTTGCAAAACCATGATAAGATTAAAAATCCGGATTTTGTAAAAACCGGTATGAATTTGGTTGTTCCGGCGCTTAGCATAAAAAATAATAAACTGGACAAGGCAACCCTTACACGATTGGCAAAAGGCCACATTCTTGCTTATACATCCTTTAAGGCGCTTGGGAGGGATGAGGCATTGAACCATCTTTATGCCGCAAATAAGTATGATCCGGACTATGTACGCAGCATTGCCAGGCAGATCGACAACAAGGACCTTATCGCTATTCATTGATTTTGCTTTTCTTTTAGTGTTGTTTGAACCCATCTCTTCCTCCTACACTGTTTGTGTCTGTTCTCTTCCCCTGGCCAGGGCTTCTTTTTTACCTTGCAGGGCGTTTATGAATCATAGGGTTTTTGTTAAAAACTTTTTTCTCCCGGATTGAAAATATTATGGGTTGTGACTTTTGTTGTTTCAAATGAAACTGGTAACCCGTAAGATATTTCCCAGAGAAAAAGAATTTTTAAACGGTTTGAAAGATTTTCCGCATATTTTGTGTGCTAATTCCGGATAACCTGCATGGACGCCCCCAAAATCAATCGATGGATTGTAATCGTTTAAATACTAATGGAGGTGAATGATGGCCATGAACATTGAAGAAGTCCGTGGTGTATTAAATTCTGCCCGTCGGCAATTAATGAAAAAAGCCAACGTGGTGGCTACGGGGATAGGATACAAAATTACAAATGGACGTCAAACAGACGATATATGTATAATTTGTTCGGTTGGGTCCAAAGCAACGGTGAGCGCATTGGGTGTAAACGATCGCGTCCCGCCATCGGTCGATGGCATATTGACCGATGTGTTTACAACAGGACCGCTTACGGTGTTTCAAAATCATAAAGAGCGTAAACGTCCCGCGCCGGGTGGGGTGAGTATCGGACATTATGCGATCACCGCCGGTACCTTCGGGTGTGTGGTACGCAGGGATGGCATGCGTATGGTTTTGTCCAATAATCATGTGTTGGCCAATAGCAATCAGGCAGATATTGGTGATGACATTCTTCAGCCAGGCCCGACCGACGGTGGTGCACGTCCGGCGGATGTTATAGCCAGTTTATATGATTTTATTCCGATTGTATTTGATGGGGAAACCCCACCGCCCGGAAATGGAAGCACATGCTCCCTGGCCAATGGCGCCGCGGCCGTATTAAACAGCCTCTCCTCCGCTGCCGGAAGGAAATCCAGATTAATGGCCGTTTATGCGGATGAACAAGATGTCTCTACTGCTGCACAGGCGACCGGAAACAAGGTAGATTGTGCAATAGCAAAGCCCATCAGCGATAATGATATTTTGGATGACATCCTGGAAATCGGCCCCATCGAAGGCGTGGCCGATGGAACGCTTGGTCTGGCGATAAAAAAAAGTGGGAGGACAACCGGTTTGACCAACGGAACCATCCAGCAAATTGATGTAACAAGTGTTGTGAACTATGGATCGGGTAAAAATGCCACTTTTACGGATCAGATTATGGCCGGAAATATAAGCGCCGGTGGCGACAGTGGTTCGGCGATCCTAAACGAGCAGAATGAAATTGTCGGGCTGCTTTTTGCCGGAAGCTCCAATACGACCATCATCAACCGCATCCAAAATGTGTTCGAGTTATTAAATGTCGGTTTATAATGGAAAATGAAATTTTGTCCCGTGTAAAAACGGTCAAAAAAAAATATGAAAGCCAGTGGTTGCAAATACGGGGTGTGGAATCAATTGGCATTGGAACCATAGCCGATGGGGCGGTCGGAATCCTCGTCGGCGTTTCCATAGATGAAACATCGCTCAGGCATGTGATTCCGGAAAAGGTGGAAGGAATTGATGTAAAGCTTTTTTTCTGCGGGCCCATTGAAGCATGCTGAGAAGATGCATTTTATTTTAATGCAACTGTAATGGACAGAATCACTGAAAATAGAATATTGAAGATTGGATATTCAACTTCTGCTTTCCACAGATTTATAAACACTAAACTCCCGTATATAAAAACATGATCCCAATCCTTACTGGGGCCGGCTGGTCCCGGTAGGGAAAACAAGGGTTGACCTGTGCGGGGTTTTTATCCATCTACTGCACAAGCCTTTTTTAACGGGAAAGGTTGCTGGAGAAAATTCGTGCCCTGCAATGAATGGGCAAAGATGCTGTATTGTCAAAGTATCTTTGTTTGCCGAAATTTATAGCGAAATCCATTTGGTCCATAAAAATCAGAGCTAAAACAGGCTGGCCTATCACTCCACTTTAACTAATTTTTCAACCTTCTCGCTCTTTTGCTTGCCGTCCGTCAGGATAATTTTATACAGATATACGCCATTGGCAATGGTGTTGCCGTCATCGTCCAGGCCGTTCCATTCAATTTTATTAAACCCGGTTTGGGTAAAGGCGCCGTCAATTTCCCGGATTAAGCGGCCATTGATGGTGTAAATTTTAACGACAGCATCCGCGCCGTCCCGATTTGTCTGAAAAGTAAACAACGTTGATGTGGCAAATGGATTTGGGAAATTAACAACCCGCTCCAGGTATAACGTCTGGTTATCCTCAAGGATAAAAGCCGCTTGTGCAACCGTTTGATTATTCAGGTTGTCAAAGGCGGTGACCCTGATCGTGTGTTTACCTTGTTTTATCCCGGCGATGGCATAACGCACCTGACCGGAGGTGAAGCTGTCACGATCGTACTGAAAAAATGATGAAACGTCAATCTCCGTGTCGTCGTCGATGCTCAATTGGATTTTATGCCCCAACTGACCGGTAACATTGATACCGCTTTCATCCTGCAAACGGATGATCAGGGATGGCTGACCTGCAATGATATCGCCGGAAGAAAAATTCTCCTGTCCGTCGAAAAAGATATCCATTTCGGGCCCGTTGGATTCCGCCGTCAGCGAGGCCGAACCAAGAAATAATAAGGTATCGGCATAAGCCGTCGCGGTTTGATTGCTGTTATCGTCCCAGGCGTAAATGGTTATCCGCCCGGTTTTTCTGTTCTGGTATCGGATTGATTTCGGTACGATAAAATGACCGGTCATCTTACCTGCGTCCACACTGACCTCGCCCCTAAATATCAAGGGGCCCGGGACATTGTAATCCAATCCCTTGCCACCGCCGGTGTTCACGTGTTCAAATTTGGCGTCATTTACAATAATTATTGCACCGCCGGTAAAGGAGCTGGTTTGTGATAACCCACCGTTGATGGTGGCCTTGACCTCAACCGTGGACAGGGCTTTAAGTGTGTCCGGCTTAACGGACTCTATCTGCATGGGCAATTTGGGGTCGGCAAGGTGCATGGTGGGGTCGGCGAGCAAATGAAATTTTTGGTCATTTACATTTGAACCGCTGCTTACATGCAGCGCTTGTACAAAAGCATCCCCAACAATATTGGTGGGACCGTTAGATGGAAAGAGCTTGCTGAAAAAATAACGGTTAAAAATAGAATTGGGTTGTGAATAAACCAACCGGGTAGAAACAAGGCCGCCAATAATGCCGGCGTCGGGTTTCCAGATCAATGCTTCGGTGAAGCTTGTATTATGCGGGTTGTCAAACTCGCCAAAGTCACAGGTGGCCGCCACCAGAAACGGATATTTGCCACTATTATTGACTTCGTTATAATCCCGCTCGAAATTGAATACGGTTTCATCGGCCCAGGTGGTGGGCGAGCCATGGCCAACATAATTCAGGAGAAGCGTTCCGTTGTTGATTTGGTCCAGCAGGTCCCTGGTGGCGTCGGGTTTTAATACACGCCGTCCACCGGGCACGGATTTATAAGCGCTCAGGTAAATTTTCTTCTCGAGATACTTTTGTATATATGAGGTCTTGATCAGGGTCTCGGTCTGTGGTTGATGCAACCAGGTTTCTGATCCAAAGGTCTTAACCGTATCGTCTGCGACGAAAGTAAGCTGAAGCTGCCAACCGTCTTTGTGTGGGTTTTTGTCATAGGTGATCAGTTTTTGCAGGGCCACCTGGGCGTCCTGGGCATTTTCCACCGGGATACGGCCCAGGGCAATTGACGGCCGGATCGTGGATTGTGATGCGCCATTATTTGATGTTTCCAATTGGGCAAAGTAATGATCCACTTCACGGCTGTCCAATTCCACTTTGCCAAATACTTCGAATACAGGTACAACAATGCTGTCGGTAATACTGATGTGGCGATAATCATAGTGGCCGTCTCCGAGAAGCAGTACATAGGAGAGCGCCGGGCCCTGCCAGTTGTTATAGGCATAGCGGATAAAGTTTCTGATAGCCGTGGGATCATGCAGACCGGCATTGAAATAGAGATAAATATCTTCCATTGAAACGGCCTTACTTATCAGGTTGTCACGCAAGGCGCCTATTTGCCGGCCATAATCCAGCAGCGAGTTACGGGTAATAATCAGGTAATCCGCGCGGTTGCCGGTATCGGTAAGGTTGCTGCGCGGGCTGTAGGTTTTAAATGTGGTTATCTCTTTTATTGCCGTAGATCCCAGGCGGGCACAGACGATCTCCTTCGGCGTGGACGCCGGGATGTCTATATTAAGTTCCCCATTTGACGCTGTTGCATTTTCGAGTAATATTTGCGGAGACTGCGCGGTAGTGACATTTAGGGCAATTATATCGCTGGCCGAACCGAAATTCGTAATTTTATAGCGGATGGGCTGAGTAGTGTTATCTGTGAAAAAATCATAATAATCAGCGTTTGCCTCGTTTTTTGCGCTATAGGTCAGGTCGAACCAATCCAAATAGGCAACGGCGGCCTCGCTGCTTAAACCTCTTAACGTGAAGCCGCTAAATTGGACAGCTAATGTGTTGGCGCCTTTTTTTAAGGTTCCGTTTGATAGGCTACGGTTGTAGGTTACCGCGCTTGAACCGGAAAAAAGGCTGCTGCTCAGAAATTCATCGTTGTTCAAACCGGCCGTCCAGCGGTAGGTGTACGAGGGCTCGAGGTATTTTATACCGGTTCCGCCTTTAAAACGAATTGCTATTGATGCACTCTGTGTTGCCAGTGGGGAGCCCGGCAATTCAAAACCGATCGTTTTGGTCTGGGCCGACCCAAAAAAGCGCAAACCGTACCAGTCCGGGCCGGAGTTCAATAAATTGTATAAATCGTTTTCATGGTGATACCGTTGCGTGGCATAGTCCTGCACCATAGCCCCGCTTATCGGACCATCGGGATTCGTTTGCATCGCACGGCGCTTCGATTGGCCAACCGAAAGGGCAAAACGGTTTTTTGTATCATACGGGTGTTCCTGAAAAAGAAAGCCTGTTTGTGATGGTTCATAAAAATAGCTGTTCACTCCTTTGGCGAAAAACAACAAATAGTCGCCATCATCAAACAATCCATTGTTGTTGCCATCATGGGCGTACGTGGCAATTTGCTGGCTGTAAGGCGGATTGTAATCATTTACCGTGGTGGCAAAGCTTAATTTATGGCCGCTGTTGTTGTAGATACATAAATCATCAATAGGCGTATTATTAAGCGGTACGCCATTGGCTGTTAGCGCGGCGGGTGTAATTTTATACAGACCGTCTTTTTCAATTTCAAAAAGATAAAAAGGACCGTTGCCGGGAACGGCTTCCTTCTTTAAGCTTTGTCTGTGGGTTAGCTGCCAGTGTTGTGAGCGCTCAAAATTAACCAGAAGCGATGGATATAAACGATCCAGTTTCCCGCGCTGACGCCATGCCGTTTTAGATTCAGGGTTCCCGCTGTAACTTATTTTAAAACGAATACGCGTTTTTACCGTTAATGTTTTTGATCGGGCGTCATAGATAAATGGTCTTAGCACAATACTACGGGTACGGATATCCCGGAACCGGCCGGGGGCGTCCAGTTCCAAAATAGATTTATTATAATCATCTAATTTTGTTCCGCTTTGCAAGTTGGATTGTGTATTTATAGTGTTACGGCTTTCGGACACTCGGCGGATATAGATGTTAAAAATTTTTTTTTCGCTAAAAGAAAGGATTGTTGCCCGGATATCCCCCGTTGTAGGCAGCCCGAAAAGAAAAGATCGGCCGGGCAAAAAATCACTGCTGTCATCGGAGAGTGAAGCATTATTAAACCAGGGTTTTTGATAGTTTCGGCCGTCAAATGTCTGTGTTGATAATGCGAGGCCATGCATGGTATATTCATAAATATCGGAATTTGATGATGAAGATATTAATTTAATATCCTGAGGAAGAGGGCTGGCGGAAATTGTGTAAAGCAATAATAAGGATAAAAAAAGAGCAAATTTTTGAATTTTATACATAATAGATGTCAACCGGATTTAATAAATGTGTTGTTTCTTGTTTAGGTTTCGCATAATGGCAATGTTGATCATACTGCATCGAAAGCAAGCGTTCCTTTTACTTGCCTGCAAGCAAATTTGTTGTCACAGATTTCCATTGATTGACGCAGAAATAAAACACCATGTCAGTCCAATCCGTATTCACAGATTTTGCCCATCTCGAGGTTAATAAGATAAAGACCGGTACATTCTTTTAGACCGAATACCCGTGACGGAACTTCGAACAGATGGTCAGCTGCCTTTACTGGCTGCTAAAAGTTGTTGTTTCTGCTTCAGCCTTGCAATTTCGTTAACGTTTCATTTTGTAAACATAATTATAATAAATTAAAGATTAAAACAATTTAAAAATTTGGTACCATTTTTATGTCTTAAATAAAACACCGCTTAAAAAGAATAGTTCAAACGCATTGCCCCTGTTGTGAAAAATTGGAGTCTGGTTTGTGAATCTTCGAGCCGGTTTAAATTGGCGGAAGCATTGAAGGACAATCTGCCGGGAAAATTATAATATATCCGGAAGAACGGTCCATTGTTGCTCAACTCCCTGTTTTTTTTCTTCTTTGGGATATAGCGCCATTCACTGCGCTTAAAGTGTGCAAAGCCTATCTGGGTCACAAGGCGTTTATAGAATTTTTGAGACAAATAAATCGTCAAATAAGCGGTTTGATAGGTTTGAATAAGATTTTGGGAAAAATTGTCTTTAAAATAATTGCCTTTTTCTTCAATTTCCACCCGCCCCCTAACACTGATGCCCGTTCGGTTTGTTACATTGTAGGATAAGGAATCGCTGATTGTATATTTTCGGAATAGAAAGGAGCGTGTCCGCAGGCTTAGATTGTCAAAATCATAATCGGTGTAATTGGCTATAACACTTGAGCTAACCCGATTGATAATATTTTTGTTACGGTAGGAAATAGAAGGTTCCAGCTTAATGATGCGGTTCCAAAGGTTATTGATGCTTTGTTCCCGGTAAATATACTGTTGATGGAACAAATAACCATAGGAATTGATATTCAAAACCAGCGCTCTCGAAAAGCGATGATAATAATTCAGGTTCAGGATATATGTTTGTTCGTCGCGGTCGTCATTATTAAAAACCGAGTCTGGTGTATCGTATTGAAGCTTGATGTATGATAAATTGACCTGCAAGCGGTTTTCAACGTTAAACTTATAGCTGGAAGTAAAGCCAAAAGCGCTTTGCCGGGTTCGGCTATCGGTCCGTATCCCATCGGTATCCAAAGTTTCGTCGTTTGTGCGGAAATCAAGACGGTATTGAAGTTGAGTTCCAAAATAATTATAAGCGATACGGTTTCCGATCAAAAAATTTCTCCGCTTATTAAAAAAGGATACGTTTTTGGACAGCACCTGGGTTTGCAATACAAAGTTGGAACGGTGCCCGATGGTATAAAAAAGCATATTGTTAAAGTTCCGGTTATAGAGCGAAACATTTATCAGGTTTTTCCCCTGGTTATCGTAGAACTGTTTTATGGACTCTTCATAGCCAATACTGAGGGAATCGCTGGAAAAGGCGCTGAATTTAGATGAGAACGAAGCCACCGCCCTGTTATTGTAATTTTGCCGTGTGTCATAAAAGTCGTAATTGGAAGAAAAATCGATTTCGGAACGATATGAACCACTTCCTGTCTGACGTAAATGACCGTCTATGCCAATGTCCCACCCGGTATCGTGTTGGCTGACATTGCGTGAAAACTGATAGCCCACATACGGGCTTAACGCTAACCCTTTGCCAATATCAATTTTTGTAAAAAGACCGCTGGCATGGTTGTAAAAGGTATTTAGCCGGTCGGTGTGTTTATCGCTTTGCAGCCAACTATTGACATACCAGCCCCATTGATACCTATTGGAATTGTAATAAATAAGCGCCTGTAGTTTTTGGTCGTCCTTCCATTGGCTTGTTATGCTGCCGGGGAGAATAACCTGGCTGTTAAACGATTCGAACAATTGCCAGCTTAAGGCATTTTGGCTTCTGTGTACGCCGCTAAAATTATCATGCCAAAGCCAGGATGTATGTTGTTTTGTAAATTCACTTTGCAGGTTGTATGCCTGACTTTGACCCCTGATAGTGATTTGTGCGGAAAGGGTGGCGACTGTCAGCAGAAGAATGAAAATGAGGCGGCTGTAATTAGACAATGTTGGCCCCGGGTTATGGCTGAATTTCTACTTTATAAACTTTTTCGTCCTTCTTGCGCATCTGGTATTTTTCACGGGCAATTTTTTCGATGTACTGCATGTCATGTTCCAGTTTGTCCTTTTCCTTTTGCAGGCGGTCCCGTTTTTGTTTTAGTACTTCAATTTCTTGCTGAAGGGCGTTTCGTTCCCTATAATCCTGATAAAATTTCCAGGTGCCCCGGTCGGCAAAAATAAACAGAAACAGGACAAATAAAAGGATTGCCACAATAACCAATGAGCGGCGGTTTAAGTGAATTTTTTTTTTTCGGGCATCTTTTTTTCGAACCATGTGTGAATATACATAAGCGGGGATGAAATAAAAAATTCCGGCAGACGGGGTCTGCCGGAATGATATGGTTTATCTGTTTTTAAAAGTATGGATACCCGGCCAGACAGCTTCTTCGTCCAAAATGTCCTGGATACGCAACAATTGGTTGTATTTGGCAATCCGCTCACTGCGCGAGGCGGAACCGGTTTTGATTTGTCCGCAATTCATGGCCACTGCCAAATCGGCAATCGTCGGGTCTTCCGTTTCGCCCGACCGGTGTGAAACAACGGTAGTGAATCCGGCCTTATGGCTCATTTCGATGGCGTCTAATGTTTCGGAAACAGTCCCGATTTGATTCAGTTTTATAAGAACGGAGTTGGAAACACCCATCTCGATGCCACGTTTGATACGCCCGGTGTTTGTAACGAAGATATCATCGCCGACCAACTGGATTTTTTTACCCATCCGATCGGTCATTTCTTTCCAACCATCCCAGTCATCCTCGGCCAGACCGTCCTCGATGGAGACAATCGGATATTTTTCGATAAGTTTTTCGTAGTAATCGATCATCTGTGAAGCGCTAAGTGATTTGCTCTCGGATTTCAGATTGTACTTTTTGGTCTTGGCATCATAGAACTCGCTGCTTGCAGGATCGATACAAATAAAGATATCTTTGCCTGGTTCATAACCGGCTTTTTTGATGGCCTCCACAATAACCTGCAAAGCTTCCTCATTGGATTTCAGATCGGGTGCAAAACCACCTTCGTCGCCAACAGCCGTATTTAAACCGCGGTCATGCAGGACTTTTTTAAGGTTATGAAAAACCTCCGAACCCATGCGCAAAGCCTCGCGATAATTAGGGGCGCCGGCGGCGGAGATCATAAACTCCTGTAAATCCACATTGTTGTCGGCATGGGAACCGCCGTTAAGGATGTTCATCATGGGTACCGGCATTATCTTGGCGTTAACCCCGCCAAGATATTGAAACAAAGGCAGGCCAACGGTTTCCGCGGCGGCCTTGGCAACCGCCAGTGACACACCAAGGATGGCATTAGCGCCTAATTTTGCCTTATTGGGCGTGCCGTCAAGTTCAATCATCAGGTTATCTATAAGCACCTGATTGGTAGCATCCAAACCGATAATGGCATCACCTATAACTTCATTTACATTTTGTACGGCTTTTAAGACACCCTTGCCAAGATAGCGGTCCTTGTCGCCATCACGAAGTTCAACGGCTTCATGTTCCCCGGTGGAAGCCCCCGATGGCACATCGGCGCGTCCAATAACGCCATTTTCCAATTCAACTTCGACTTCTATGGTCGGGTTGCCGCGTGAATCAAGTATCTCACGGGCATAAATATCAATAATTTCTGTCATAACCTTGCCTCTCTTCTTTTTAAATATAATGGGAAAGTTACCCATATCGTTGCATCAGGGCAAAAGTTTATCCGCAATATTTCGAAATAAAACACGGTATTGTTTCAATTTTATAAAACCACCTGGATAATGTAATTGCTACTGTTTATGACGATGGACAACAGTCGCCGCCGCCTGGTCCGTAGGGAAAATAACCACATCGGCAATTTGTACATGCGCGGGCCGGGTGACGATATAATAAGCCACATCGGCAATGTCGGCCCCGATGAGCGGCTGCATATCCGCATAGACCTTTTTTGCCATGGCCTCATCGCCAAGCCGGACGATACTAAACTCCGTTTCCACCAGACCGGGATCGATGGACGATACGCGTAAAGGTGTATCGACCAAATCCATGCGCAGACCCTTGGTCAGCGCGTCAACCGCATGTTTGGATGCACAATATACAGCGCCCCCAGGGTATGTTTCGTGGCCGGCAATGGAACCGATGTTTATAATATCGCCCCGGCCGTATTCTTCCATTTTAGGTACGATTGCATGGGTAACAAACAATAAACCCTTCACGTTGGTATCGATAACATCATCAAAGCCAGCCGGATCGGAATCGATAATAGCGCCTACGCCACGTGCCAAACCCGCATTGTTGATCAGAATATCCACCCGCTCAACATCTGTTAACGCCGCATGTACAGCGTCGGAGTCCCGGATATCCAAGCCAAGGATTTTTATGTGCACATCGTTTTTTTGCTGAAGTGTTTCTGCAATTGATTTAAGTCTCTCCTTACGCCGCGCGATAAGTGTAAGGTTACATCCGGCGGCGGCAAAGGTGTTTGCACAGGCCAGCCCTATTCCACTACTGGCCCCGGTAATAAGTACATGTTTTTTACGAATATCCTGCATAAACATCTCCTGTTGTTTTAAAGGTTTAAATTTGTAGTACATCAACGGAATAATATGGAAATGCGCTTATTCCGTGGGTATTAATTTTGAAACAGCCATGGCCCCATTTTGCAAAAAACGAAAAGCGGGTTCCACAGTAAATATTCTGCGGTATTATTTCCAACGGGTCACGCGTAATAAGGAAAAACAGGGCAGTGCCAATGTAAAAAAAAAATGTGTTCACTTGAAAATAATAGATGGGATTTTAGATAGATGATACAAGCAAAATTTTTGCTTCCCATGCCTCGCCCTTGTATTTTGCAATTTAGTGTCAGAGAAGCCTGTATAGTTTTTAAAAAAGGTTAACTTCCATGTTTTATATTTAAATTTCCCGGGCTTAGTTGATTTTAGTATTTATTTTGCGTTGGAATTGCAGATGAGCAAGGTGGATGTTTTGGTTTTTGCCCCGCATCCTGATGATGCGGAATTGTTCTGTGCCGGAACAGTTTTAAAATTAAAAAAACAGGGTGCGACGGTCGGGATAATCGACCTGACCCGCGGGGAATTGAGCACGCGCGGCACACCGGAGCTGCGCGCGAAGGAAGCGGATAAAGCCGGCCGTATATTAGGGCTTGATATGCGCACAAATGCCGGTCTGCCCGACGGTAATATTTCAACGGATACGGCAAGCAAACGCGTAGTGATCAGCGCCTTGCGCGGTTATCGGCCAAAAATCGTTCTCGCTCCTTATTGGGAAGACAGACATCCGGATCATATAAACACCTCGCACCTGGTCAGCGCGGCTTTTTTTTACAGCGGATTGGCCAAGGTAAAAACGGAGCAGGAACCATATCGGCCCAAATCGCTGATCTATTATTTTCAGCACAAAGTTACCAAACCATCTTTTATTGTGGACATATCCACGGAATTTAAAGAAAAAATTGCGGCCATACGCGCGTATAAAAGCCAGTTTTATGACCCGGAATCCAAAGAGCCGCAAACATATATCAGCAGCCCCGGGTTCTGGGAATCTGTTGAAACACGGGCAAAGTATTTTGGTTTTCAGATTGGCGTGGCTTATGGTGAACCATTCTATGTAAAATCCGCTTTAAAAATTGATAACTTGATGCAAATATTCACGTAAGTATGGATATTGACTTTGTGAAGTGTCTATTTATTCTTAGGGGCAGGTATGAGCTTTAAATTTAATGATGAAGATTTTAAAAAAATTGAGAAAACGCTCAATACACGTTTTAACAAACGGGCCGGGCAGTACCGTGCCGTATTGTTGAACGAAGCAGAAAACAGAAAACTGACCATAGAAATTTACCCGGATATCCAGATCGGGGAAAAAACCGGAAACCTGGTGTCGATCTTTACGCCATATACCCATTCCCAGTTACATTTTTGCAGTGGATATGTGGCCAGCGATGTGCTGGAAGAGGTGACCTTTTTTGCCGAGTACTATGATAGGCTTTCCGGGGTTATCGTAGAGCGCCAGGCCGGTTGCTCTATTTTTACAAACGTGGAAAGCGGATTGCTGTCCGGTGATTTTACAAAACTTGCGCCGGAAGTAATGCTTTCGGGGATCGCCCTTTCCCTGACCGAACCGTTGTTGGAAAATAAAACTAAATAAAACGCGATATTCAGCCATACCAAGAGTTTCCGTGCATGCACATTTAAAACTATATATCAGCTATCTTACTTTTGAGCAGAACCTCTCCCCAAATTCTGTTGACGCCTATCGGCGGGATTTGACCCGCTTTCTCTCATATATCAAGCAAAACGGTGTGAAACGCCCGGCGGATGCTCGGCCCAAACATATCCATCGCCTGTTGCAAAGTTTGTCGGAAATAGGGCTGTCGGAGAACAGTCTGGCGCGCAACATCTCATCCATTCGTGGATTTTATAAATTTCTGATTGGCGAAAATTTATTGGAAAAGGACCCCACGGCCCATGTGGACCATCCTAAAATCCCCCGTTATATGCCCACTGTCCTCACAGTGGAAGAAGTGGAAAGTTTGTTTGAAGTGCCTGATGTGGGCAAGTCGCTTGGTCTGCGTAACCGGTCTATGTTCGAAACCATCTATGCATCGGGTTTACGCGTATCGGAACTGTTGACGCTTGAACTGAAGAATGTTCTGTTTGAAGAGGGTATCCTGCGTATTTTTGGCAAGGGAAGCAAGGAGCGCCCGGTACCTGTTTCTTCTTCTGCTTTATACTGGATACGCCGTTATCATTCGGAAGCCCGTCCTTTGTTGGCCCGGGCCGCCCGTCCGTCGGCGGCATTGTATCTTAATGTCCGCGGCAACGCTATGTCGCGTATGGGGTTTTGGAAAATCCTGGATAAATCCGCCACCGAAGCGGGGATATTGAAAAACGTGCATCCCCATACGCTGCGCCATTCATTTGCCACCCATCTTATCGAAAACGGCGCGGACCTGCGCTCGGTGCAGGAAATGCTGGGCCATGTGGATATAAGCACGACGCAAATTTATACCCATCTTGACCGGCACATTATTACCCGTGAATATTTAAAGTATCATCCCAGGGCTTAATGAAAGGGACAATAAAAATTTTACCCTTTAAAAGAACTGCCTTCAGACGGTCATTTGTATTTATAGAGAATCCGATAAACGGTTCTCTGTAATCTGTTGTTATCTGACTGGTACTTTCTGAATCCGTCAGTTTTAATTTCACTCAATCTTAGTTTTCTTTATATTCACAATTATTATTTTTACTAAAGGATTTTTAGTTTGTTGAAAAATATTCTTGAGCAATATTTAAAAAATCTTTTAAATACAGCAAGCCGTGGTGACGCACGGGAAGAAAGCTATTACGAGCATTTAAGTTCTTTGCTAAAAGAAATTGCTAAATTTCAAAAAGTAAAAAATGTCGATGTTACAATTCTGCCCAAGAAAACCGAAGCCGGGAATCCTGACTTCCGTGTTTGGGATGGTAAAAATCACATCACAGGTTATATCGAAGCAAAAGACCCGTCGGTTACAAATCTTGATTACATCGAAAACAGTGAACAATTAGAACGGTACATTTCAACATTCCCGAATGTTATTCTCACTAATTTCTATGAATTCCGTTTGTATCGCAACGGCGAACGCATTGCCCATGTTACGATTGCCCGCCCGGTCATTGCTCAAAAACTTAAAACAAAACCACCTCTTGAAAATATCGAACAGTTTAAAAATCTAATAGAATTATTCTTTTCATTTTCTTTGCCAAATATTCGCACTGCAAAATCTTTAGCTTTAGAATTAGCAAAACGAACCCGGTTTTTAAGAGATGAAGTAGTAGAGTTAGAACTTGAAGAAAGTGAGAGCAAAGGGCACAACCAAATCCTTGCCTTTTATGAAGCCTTTAAAAAATATCTCATTTCTACTCTAACCGAAAAACAATTTGCAGACCTGTATTCACAAACAATTACTTACGGCCTGTTTGCTTCGCGAACCAGGGCAGAAGACGATTTTAACCGTGAACTGGCTTTTAAATATATTCCAAATACTATCGGCATTTTGCGGGATGTGTTTCGATTTATTTCTCTTGGAGACCCGCCAAAGTCATTGCAGATAATTGTCGAGGATATTTCTGAAATACTCAAAGTAACCGACGTCAAAAAGATTTTACAGGATTATTATTCGGAAGGGAAAGGGAAAGACCCGATTATTCATTTTTATGAAACCTTCCTTTCCGCTTATGACCCGTCGGTCAGGGAAAAGCGCGGCGTTTATTACACTCCCGAACCTGTCGTAAAATATATTGTGAGTTCCATTCATTTCATTTTAAAAACACATTTTAATTTAGCGGACGGCTTAGCCAGCGAAGATGTTAAATTGCTTGACCCGGCGGGCGGTACGCTTACTTTTCCTGCAGAAGCTATCAAAATTGCCACGGAAGAATTTAAAAACAAGTACGGATCAGGCGGGTTGAATAATTGGATTAAAAAACATATTCTGCAAAATTACTTTGCTTTTGAACTAATGATGGCGCCTTATGCCATCGGCCATTTGAAAATGAGTTTTATCCTTGATGAGATAGGATGCAAACTTGGCGATGATGAGCGTTTCAAACTATATCTGACAAACACTTTGGAAATGGAAGAGATTGAACAGATTAGCCTGCCCGGCCTTAGTTCTTTAAGTGAAGAAAGCCATTTGGCCGGAAAAGTTAAAAAAGAACAACCTGTTTTAGTAATTCTCGGTAATCCGCCTTACAGCGGTCATTCAGCAAATTCAAATGAATGGACAGAAAGACTTCTCAAAGAAGATGTTGTTGATGGAATTAATATTCAAAGTTATTACAAAATTGATAATGAACCTCTTGGTGAAAGAAACCCAAAATGGTTACAGGATGATTATGTTAAATTCTTGCGATATTCTCAGTGGAAAATTCAAAAATCCGGTTATGGTATTGTTGGAATGATTACAAATCACAGCTATTTGGATAATCCTACTTTTCGTGGTATGCGCCAGAGTTTGATGAAAACATTTGATGAAATCTATATTCTTAATTTGCATGGTAACAGTCTTAAAAAGGAGACTGATCCGGAAGGCGGAAAAGATGAAAATGTCTTTGATATCCGTCAGGGCGTAGCGATAGCTCTATTTATAAAAAACAAGAAGTACAAAAAGTCACAGGTATATCAGGCTGATTTATTCGGACTGCGTGAAGATAAATATAACTGGCTGGATAAAAACAATCTTCAAAAAGAAAAATATGTGGGAATCAAGCCGCGGAGCCCCTATTATTTTTTCATAAAAAGGGATACAGAAAAAATAATGCGATACTTGAAATGGATGAAAATCAATGAAGTTTTTCCCATGAACAGCGTTGGCGTTGTTACTTCACGCGATAATTTTGCAATTGGTTTTAAAAAGAGCGAATTAAAAAACAGAATCATGCAGTTTCGCAATATATCTCAACCAGATGAAATAATTTTACAGGCATTTAATTTAAAAGAAAAATCAAATTGGAAAATCAAAAACGTCCGTCAGGAAATATCAAACATTGATAATCAGGATGATTATATAAAAGAAATCCTATATCGTCCTTTTGATCAAAGATACATCTTCTACCACCAGTCGCTTGTTGAGAGAACGCGGTCGGAAGTTATGAGCCAGATGCTACATGAAAATATTTCATTATGCTTTATGAGACAGTTTTCAGGTAATTTATCATATACACATTTTCTAATATCAGAATATATGGTTGACAACCGTACTTTTTTTAGTAGCAAAGGTATTATTCAACAAGCCCCTTTATATATTTATCCTAATCTATCAAAAAAGGATCCAAAACCAGGTTCGACAATAATGATGGTTTTTGAAGAAGAGATAACTTATGGGAAAAAACCCAATATTGCGCCCGTTGTTTTTGAGAATTTAACAACTATTTTCGGTAAAGATCCTTCCCCGGAAGATATCTTATACTACATTTATGCAATTTTTTACAGCAACATCTACCGCGAAACTTATTCCGAGTTTTTAAAGATTGATTTTCCTCGTGTTCCTTTTACGAGTGATTTTGATTTATTTATTCAGATAGGAAAACTTGGTAAGCGCCTTTCTGATTTACATTTGCTCAAAAGCGCAGAACTCGATACGCCAATTGCTAAATATCAGGGCACAGGCAATAACGACCGAATTGAAAAAATTATTTACAAGAAAGACGAACAGCGTATTTACATCAATAAAGAAAAATATTTTGAAGACGTCGCGCCGGAAGTCTGGAATTATCATATTGGCGGTTATCAGGTTTTACATAAATACTTAAAGGACAGAAAAGGCCGCGTGATGGACGAAGCACCGCGTTATTGCCGTATTGTTACGGCTTTGAGTAAGACTATTGAAATTCAAAAAGAGATAGATGGAATTTATCCTGAAGTTGAGAAGGAATTAATTGAATTCTAAGAGTTGTGTATTATTCGTTCAAAAATATTTAAATAATGTGGGTTGTTTTTTGGGTAGCATTACAAGCGTTGCGACTTTTACCACAATCTTGAAAAAGCCATAAACCTAAGCCAACGTTTCATACCCGTATTATCTGCTCTTCTGTTTGAATTAAAAAATAAAAATCTCTAAATTCAATTATTGTAACTCCACAGGATTTAAATATATATTCCATGAAAAATTTTTCGATTGAAGAGCTGCAAAAAATTACCGGCTTTTATGGCAGCCATCCCAAGATAGAGGAATTGCTGCAAACCGTGATGATGGTTGCCCCAACCGATCTTTCCGTGTTGATAATTGGGGAGAGCGGCACCGGTAAGGAAGTAGTGGCCACGGCCATCCATCAGTTAAGTGCCAGGCGAAACCGTCCATTGGTAACCGTAAATTGCGGCGCCATCCCGGAAGGGATTCTCGAATCCGAACTGTTCGGTCATGAAAAGGGATCCTTTACCGGGGCCATCGGACAAAAAAAAGGCTATTTCGAAGCGGCCAATAAAGGGACCATCTTTCTCGATGAAATCGGTGAGATGCCGCTTAACACTCAGGTGAAACTTTTGCGCGTGTTGGAAACATCGGAATTTATGCGTGTTGGCGGGACCGAGTTGCAAAAAGTGGATGTACGCATTGTAGCGGCTACAAACCGTAACTTGGAAGAGGCCGTGCAGCAGGGACAATTCCGGCGCGATCTTTATTTCCGTTTAAAGGCAATAACGCTAAGTATTCCGCCCCTGCGCCAGCGGGTAAATGACATCCCCGTGCTCGTGGAACTGTTTGCTAAAAAATATGTGGAAAAAAACAAAATCGATTTTAAAGGGTTTTCACCCGATGCCGTTCAGGTGATGCTAAAGTTTGACTGGCCGGGCAACGTACGTGAGTTACGTAATTTTGTGGAAACATCGATTATCCTTAACCGTGGCCAGGTTGTTCGCTCGGATTATGTCCGTTCTGCCCTGAACATCGGGCAGCTTCAAGCGGGGTCGGACTCTTTGCCTATGGCCCTGAACAAAACTCCCGAACAGGCCGAACGGGAACTTATTTATCGGACCCTTGTTGCCCTTAAATTAGACATGACCGAACTGAAGCAGATGTTTTCCACCTTGATGGAGCGGCGGCCGGAAAGCGTGATTGAATCAAAGGAAACCTATGGAACGATCGGTGACGTTGCTGGCGACGGTATTTCCGGCGAAGAAGTAAAGCCCATGACCCTGGCCGGTATGGAACGCGAATTGATAAAAGATACTTTACGAAGATATAGCAGCAGCCGCAGGAAAACCGCTCGGGCCTTGCAAATAAGTGAACGGACCTTGTACCGTAAAATAAAAGAATATGGATTATAGGATGCGCCACTGGCGTTCAACCATCGCCTATCTCATCGTATCTGCGCTTCTCATATTGTTTTTGGGAAGTTGCGGTTATTATTCGTTTAAGGGGGCGTTACCATCCCATTTAAAATCGATTGCCATTCCCTTGTTTAATGACAAGAGCGGCTATCCGGATATAAGGGAAAAGGTAACCGACGCGCTGATCGAAGCATTTGTCGAGGATAATACACTTCTGGTGGTTGATAATAGCAAAGCAGACCTGATTATAAGTGGAACCGTTCAATCTATTCAGAAAAAAGCCCTGGCAGTTAAGCCCGGCGAAACGGTTGCCGAATATAATTTAAACGTTATCTTAAAAGTCTCTTGCGAAGATGTTCGAACTTCTAAAAAACTTTATGATAAAAGTTTTGTAAAACACGGTATTCTTTCCGGAAGCGGTGGTCAGCAGGAAGTGGACCAGGCTATCGATGAAGCCGTTGCACAGCTTACGGAAGATATTTTAAATACGACCCTTGGCGGTTGGTAAGCGGAGTAGAACTATGTCAGATATGATCAATAAAGATTTTTTACTGTTTGCGGGCAAAGCCTCCCGTCTTCTTAAAGAAGGCGAACCCGAAAAAGCTTTGCATCTTTGCGAAGCCGGGGTGAAACGTTTCCCCTTTCATGGCCAGGGGCACTTTGTCCTTGGGTTGTGCTACTACGCATTAAAACAGTATGATAACGCCAGGGATGAATTTGAACGTACGCTTTTTTTTGAACCGGGCCATACAAGCGCCATGCATCATTTGGCGGATATGGCGCGCACTTCCGGTTTTAGCGGGATTTCCAACGACTGGTTGTTAAAACAAGCATTGTATAATCCGCAGGATGAAAAATTGATCGAACAATTAAAAGATTTGCATGTTTATGATCGTTTTGCCGGTACCTCTTCTTTTGTGAGTGAAGAAATAACCGAAACGGAACAAACCGTTCCCCGGGAATTGGATCTCGATGAAACGGCCACAGATGTCGATATGCACGAAGCCGGGCCCGTTGAAGATTTTCCACCGTTGGATTTACCTGAGTCCATGCCGCTCGGGTTTGAAGATACCCCTCAAAATGAAGATAAAGAAGATATGGCCACATTTTTTGATGAAGAAGCCGCTCCGCCAACTGAGCTTGATCCGGCCGACCGCTTTGATCCCTTAGCCGGAGAAGCGAACCTTGATGAAATACCGCTCGAGGACGATGAGGAAAAACCTAAAAATATCGATTTAAGTTCCTATGCCAAAACGGATACGGATTTTTCCAATTTTATGGAGGGTTATCTGGATGAAGCGCCCATGGACGCTAATGCATCCGAAGACCCACTGGAACAGGATGAATGGCTGGAAGTGGATGATCTGATCATCGAGGACGAACAGTCTCCTCCCGCAGAAATCGAAGAAATACCGGCCGGCAATAAAAATGAAATGGACGAAACACAACATTTATTGGAAGAGCTGTCATCCGCTGACGACGAGATCGACTTTTCTATCCTCTCCGATGAAAAAGAAGAACCGGGGCCTGACATTGAAACAATCGATGAGAAAAACAGTTTGGAAGAAACCCCGCCCCCGGTTGTTGAAAAACCAACCGAAGACAAATCCTGGCAAGGGGTTGAGCCCATCGATGTGGAAAAATTTGAACCGGCCGCTCCTGTGGTCTCCCGGGAAGATAACGAAGAAGTTACCATCGAAAAACTTATGAAGAACCCCAATTTAGTAACACCGACGTTTGGGGAAATTCTTATCGCCCAACGAAAGTTTACCGAAGCGCGGCATGTGTTCAGCCAGTTGGTGCAACGTGAGCCCGGGAATCCGAAGTTTGCAAAAAAAATAATCTTTTTGGATAAATTCCTGCAAGCTACCAAAGCATGACCACATACAAAATCATGTGTAAATATGGCATCCTTTTTCTGCTTTTGGCCGTCAGCGCCCAGGCAGGGGACTATTTTGTTCATCTTAGCCCGGCATCCAGTAAGCAGCGCGCAAACCTACTTGCCGGACGGTTGGAAACATTGATGCAAAAAGGCCCCCCGGATACCAGCTTCCATTTTGATGAAATTGAAATGCACCTGAAGGAAAAACCCGGCCTGAGTGAGTGGCTGATGCTTTCGGGTTCATCTGCGAAACAGGTGGCCGCCCGGTTAAGCGCCGCCGGGACCGTGGATGCCTTTGAACCGGTCGGATATTTTAAGCTAAATGTTTCAGGAAACGATTCCCTAATCGGGCGTCAATGGTTCCTCGATAAGATAAATGTTGGCGCGGCCTGGGCACACACACAGGGTGATCCATCGATTATCGTTGGGGTTATTGATACCGGTGTGGACTATAAACATGATGATCTGCGGGCCGGGTTGTGGATCAACACGCCCGAGGATATAAATCATAATGGCCGTTTAGACCCGGAGGACAACAATGGGATCGATGACGACGGCAACGGTTATATCGATGATGTGTTTGGTTGGGATTTTACCGACGCCCCGCGTTTTGCGGATGGTGGTGATTATAAAGACCCGGACAACGACCCAATGGATGAGTTTGGTTCCGGGCATGGTACCCAGGTTGCCGGGATCATATCCGCCCAAAATAATAACACAAGCGGTGGCAGCGGTATCGCGCCTGGCTGCCGTGTGATGGTTTTACGCGCCGGGACCGCCAGTGGTTATCTTGAGGAAGATGATGTGGCCCGGGCTATCTTGTATGCGCTGGATAACGGTGCGCGTGTGCTAAATATGAGTTTTGGCGATGTGGTGCTCTCACGTTTTTTAAAAGATGTGATCCACTATGCCGCCGATAAGGGGATGGTTATGGTGGCCTCATCCGGGAACAGCGGCGACGACAATGTGCATTTCCCATCGGGTTTGCCCGAGACAATTTCGGTTGGCGCCAGCACCTCCGACGATGGGCTGGCGGGTTTTTCCAGTTATGGAAATACCCTGGACCTGGTGGCCCCGGGAAGGGATATTTTGTCAACCGCCGTCGGCAATGGGTATAATACCGTGGACGGCACCTCTTTTTCGGCCCCTATGGTCTCCGCGGCCGCGGCCCTATTGCTCTCCAAAAACCCATTGGCCACACCAAATGAAATCCGCAGTCTTTTAAAAACAAGTTCAACGGATATCCTGCTACAGGGCTGGGATATCTTCTCCGCCGCCGGTCGTTTGGATATTGGCCGGGCCCTGGATGTTCCTTATGGCGGGAACCTGACTTTTGAACGCCCCCTGGACGGGGAGAGTTTTGCCGGCGACAGCCTAAAAGTTATGATATCGGCCCAACACCCCCAACTCCTGCAAACCACACTTGCTATTGGCGTTGGAAAAAAGCCAACAGAGTTTATCGCGGTTGGTGGGCCCAGGGACAGGCAATACCAGCACGAAACCATCAGCACAATACCATTAAACGCCTATCCGGATACGACTCTGACCCTGCGCCTGATCATGGAATTGACCGATGGCACAAACGAACAAACGCGTGTAACCTTTCATAAGGACCAAACCCCGCCACAAATTAGTGACGTCAATCTAATTCCCCTGATAGATGGCCCGGATAAGGCCATGCTAATTACGTTCCATACCGATGATATCTGTACCGCCCATCTTAAAATACGTAAGACAGGCAGTACGGATGATTTTTTGCTGGTTGGTGATTCCTACGAAACTCAAAACCACCGCATCAAAGTGGACAGAGCCGATTTTGACGGGGACTTTACTTTTTTCATCGAAGCGCGTAACCTTGGTGGTTTGACGTCAGTGGATAATAACCAGGGCGCCTTGTATCATTTTACACTTCAAAGTTCAACCGAAATGTTTAGCTTTCAACAAGTGGAATGGTCGCTCCCCGCCGGTTATATGCTCAGCAAGGCAACCGATTTGGACCATGATGGTCATAAGGAAATTATTATCAGCCGCTATGACGAGAACAATGCCTTTGGCCCGATCGAAATATATGAATTTGAAAACGGCGTCTTCCAGTTAAGGCTGCGAACCGGATTTAGGGCCATCCCGAGGGATGCAGGCGATGTGGACGGCGATGGGAAGAGCGATCTTTTGCTTGGCTTTGGGCAATACTCATTTTTGTTTGAGTCCGGCGACCCGGATAGCTTCCCCACCCAACTTATCTGGCAGGATAGCAGCGGGTTTTGGGCCGCGGCCTATACCGACGGTGATAATGACGGTATAAAAGAAATTGCCGGTTATAAGGACAATACCTATCGCTTACTGGAAAGCCGCAGTTCTAACCGTTTTGCAGAAACAGCGGTGCTGGAAAATCCCACGCAGGGGGCAAATCGCCTGGGTGTGCCAAAAATCCAAATAATTGATTTTGACGGCGACGGAAAAAAAGAACTGGTTTATGGTGATTATGACGGCGATCTGATCGCCTATGTGGGTGTTGGCGATAACACGCTTGCCCTTAAAGCCACAGGGCATACCTGGCATGACAATGCCACGGAATTGTTTACCAGCGATGGCAACAAACTGATAACCGCCACTCATACCTCGGAAAACCAGAATTTTGAACATGAGTTCGACGCCCGTTTTTGGTCCATAGAATCCCATGGGCTAAAACAAAACAATTTGCTCTCGCTGGATACAAGCAACACATTTGGCTATGCATCCACACGGGATTTTGACAGTGGCCTGATCTTTTCGCGCCTGGATTCCATGTCCCTTCTTTTTGCTACCTTTTTTCCTAACCTCTATCTTTTTAAACGGGGGAGTGCCGGATGGCAACCGGTTTTCAGCGATGCAAACGCCCGTTCCAATACGGTTGTTGTATCCGATATGGATAATGATGGCTTTGATGAGTTTTATTATAACAATGGCCATGCGATTGTAGGTTACAGCCTGCAACGTGGCGATCGTCCGGTCCCGCCCCGTTTATTAACATCGGAAATGCTGGATTCTGTAACCGTTTCGCTCAGTTGGCAGGGTGCCGCGCCCGTTTACCATGTTTATCGTGGCCGCAAAGCAAATGAACTTTCCGATTATGCCCGTACCGACCAACCCTCTTTTACGGATACTTTGTCCTTCGTGGACCGGAAATATTATTACCGTGTTCTCGCGGTGGATTCATCCTTTGTACTTTCCAATAGCTATTTTAGCAACCTGGATTCAGTTACCGGTGCAGCGCCGCCCCGTCTCGTGGATATCCGTTTTCAGAATGACCGGCAATGTCTCTTGCGTTTCGATCAAAAGCTGACGTTAAGTCCGCGGCACAAGCCAAACGCTATCCGGCAATCGGATGGCGAGCAGGCCAGCTCCCTGTTGACCGGAAGTAGAGGTTTTTCCCTGTTGACCACTTTTTCGCTGCCCTTTGCCCCTAGTCTTGGAGACACACTGATCTTTAGCAATCTTTATGGTCAAACGGGTGTACCGGTTGTACCGTCGGATAAGCGTGTGGCCATTCGATATAGCGTTTCTCCCGACGCACCTTATATACAAAAACGAAGTTGGGCCGCGGATCGTACCCTGCGCGTGGATTTTAGCCAGCCCATGACCGTTTCGGAATTGACCGATCCAAAGTATTATTCGCTTGAACCGGCAGGGGATATTGCCACGTTAGTGCTTGTGGATGGTTCGCAAAAATCCGTTCAGGTCAGCTTTAAGGTCAATGTGCCACTCGGCGGGAGTGGGATCCCGGTCTATCTGCGCATATCCGGTTTGCATAGTGCTGCAGGGGCGGCAATGGAAGATGATGAGCTGCTTTCGCTAAACCGTAAAGAAAGTGGATTGGACAATTTATTTATCTATCCGCAGCCGGTGAAACCGGATGACGAAAAGCTGGTCTTCGCACATATCGATGGGCCGGTCACCATTACCATCTATAATTTGAACGGTCGTAAAATAAAAACATTGCAAGGCGTACCGGAGTATGGCGGTATAAGCTGGGATTTGACCACGGACGGAAATCAAAAAATCGAAACAGGTGTGTATTTATACGATGTACGTAATGATAAATCAAACAAACAAGGTAAAATAGTATTAGTCAGGTAAAATATGAAAAAATATAAAAATCCAATAATTCTCGGTGTAACCGGCGGAATGGGCAGCGGGCAGTCCACGGTTTGTAAATTCTTTGCCGATTGGGGCTGCAAGGTAATAAACGCGGATGAAAAGGCCCGCTTTGTTATTGGCCATAGTAAGGTATTACAGAAAGATTTACAAAAAGTTTTTGGCAATGATATTTTCTATCGGGATGGCAAACTGAACCGGGCACGTCTTGCCGAACTGGCTTTTAAGGATGAACTGCAAACCCGCAAACTGAACCAATTGGTGCACCCGCGTATGGTGGAAAGCCTGGTGGACGAAATGGAAAAAGCACGTTTCTCCGGACGTTACCCGATAATTGTCATCGACGCCGCCTTGATATACGAGATCAGTATCGAACGGATTTTTGATGAAGTGCTGGTTGTGTGGGCGCCGCTAAAAGAAAGGCAAAAACGTGTGCTCAGCCGGGACAACCTTACAAAAGAACAATTTTATGAACGGATATCCAAGCAAATCGATTTGGATGAGAAAAAAGACTGGGGCGATTTTTTAATAAAAAATAATGCGGGCATGGATGCTCTGGAAAAACAAACCCGCGCGGTATATGACAAGCTTATGTCAAAGCAAACGGCAGAATTTGCAAAACCTAGAACAAGGCGCAAACGTCCGAGAAAAAAATCCGCTAACTAGTAAAAAATAAACTTATGTACTACGTGGGCAATCCCCCGCGAGTCATCCAGTTTTTTAAAATCACGCCAGCGTCGGATGTTCTTTTTTATGCATTGTTCCAACATTCGGCTGTGTAAATTTGAATCCAGGATGCGGATACTGGAACCGATTACACGACCGTCTGGGGAAATCTGGAATTCAACCTTTATAAAGCCGGAGGAGAGCGAATAATTTCGGGTGGCCTTTTTATAGCAGGCCTCGATCAGGGGTTGTTTGGAGTAAATGACACGGAAAATTTCCGCTTGATCACGATAGCCAAAATGCTGCTCCGGTTCTTTGAATATATCTTTTGTATTCGCGATAAATATGGCCCGTTTACGGTTTATGGAATGCGCGTAGGAAATGTCCATTAATTCATCTGCCGTGTTGGATTCTAAAAGCGCGCGCTGCATATTTCTTTGCTTTGCAAAAACACCGCTGGGAACAAATTTCTTTTCAATATGGGTCAATTCTTCGCTTTCCCACAGACCTTTATCTAAATTGTTTATACCGGATAAATCTGTAGAGTTTTTTTGTGTTTTTAAGGCTTTCAATACACCGACATTTTCCGCACGTTTTATAGCATTTTCCCTTTTCCCTATCGCCGATGATGGCGTTATAACTTTGGTTTTCGATGAAGTAATGGACGTGGTTTGCGCCTGTTGCCGCGGGCGCTCCTGCAATTCCAGGATATGGTTCTGAAACCGGGATATTATTTCCTCGTGCACCGTTGGGGCAAAACGGGTATAGTCAAGGTTTGCAAAGTATAAGATAAGGCCAAAAGTCACCGATAATACAACCGTTAAAATCCGGATAAAAAACACGGAGAACCGTTGATACCAGCGAAGCCCAAAAAAGCGAACAAAATCCGTTTTCATATTTCCATTGAGTTTAGGCAGCTAAACTTATATATAGGGCTTTGGATAAAGGCTGATAGTGATATAGATCACCGGGCTATTGATCCGTTTTATAAATAAAAGACATCACTGACCGAAAATAAAAAATGGCCAAAGCGACAGCTAAAGGTCCCACGCCGGAAATTAAATCTATGTTGAATCCTATGTGCGCACAGACTAAATTTTGGTTTTTCTTTCCTGGTAAAAATCTGATTACTCAAAAAGGAATGGGCCATGCTGAATAAAATTTGGTTTTGGATGGTTGTAAGCAGTTTGCTTATTGCCGCCGGTACAGACATTAAACATGAATTTTTCGATCCCCTCCCACAGAAAGCGCAACAATCGGGAACAAAGGAAACACTGAGCAAAACGACTCCATTGGGCCAGGTTATCTGGAACTTATTCTCACCTGGCGCACCTGCGACCCCAGCGTTAAGTAAAACAACCGCTCTGGGCCGGGTTACCACAGCGGCAATCAATGCAGCCGATGTTGGCGTAAATATCGCCATAGGTTTGATTGGGGTAATGGCTCTCTGGCTTGGGATCATGAAAATTGCCGAAGCATCCGGGATGATCGCTATCCTCGCCCGCTTGGTAAGTCCCGTCACCAAACGTTTGTTCCCGACCATCCCTACCGATCATCCGGCAATTGGCGCCATGTTGATGAACATTGCCGCCAATATGCTTGGGCTAAGCAACGCCGCAACGCCGTTGGGTCTAAAAGCCATGGACGAACTTCAGGAGCTGAACGAAGACAAAGATACCGCTTCCAATGACATGATCACTTTTTTAGTGATCAACACCAGCGCCATCACGCTTATTCCGGCCACGGCCATTGCCATTCGGGCCTCACTTGGTTCGGCAAATCCGCAGCAAATTATTGTACCATCGATCATTGCCGCCACCGTGGCCACCATTGTTGGTCTGAGCACTGTAAAAACCATCCAATATTTTGAAAAGAAGAAATCAAAAGGGAAGGAGAAAATCGATGGAGCTGTTTAAACATATTATCGACTGGTTGTCCATCCTGGCCATTCCGGTCATTCTTTTGTTCTTTATCGGTTATGGCGGTTATAAAAAGGTAGCCGTGTATGAAGTTTTTGTCGAAGGTGCTAAAGAAGGGTTTAATGTAGGGGTTAAAATTATCCCCTATCTTGTGGCCATGTTGGTGGCCATTGCCATGTTCCGGGCCAGTGGGGCATTGGATTTTTTAAGTTGGATTGTATCACCGTTTACTAATTTGATCGGTATGTCACCCGAGCTTTTGCCCATGGCGGTAATGCGACCGCTCTCCGGCAGCGGCTCATTGGGGATCATGACCGAGCTGATGAAAACCCACGGACCGGATTCGCTGATTGGCTTTACCGCATCCACCATGTTTGGCAGTACCGAAACAACTTTTTATGTAGTGGCGGTATATTTTGGCGCGGTAGGTATCCGCAAAACACGCTATGCGATAACCGCAGGTTTAATGGCCGATGCCGCCGGTTTATTAACTGCAGTGCTTATTTGCCGGGCATTAATATAAGATTAATGAAAACGTTATCGGATAATTTACCCGGAAGAGTAAGGAAAATGTCATATTAAAAGCTCCGCCGTAGCGATGGAAAATGGTGACGCGCAGGCAGGTCTAAGCTCCCTGTATCATTGCCCCTTTGCGGGGATTTAAACATCCCGTATTTTTGAAAAAATTGACGGTCTTTCATCGGGTATTAAACATGTGTAATCCCACGAAAAGGATAGACAATAATGTGAGTGGCAACACCCTGTGCATCAAGATGTGGCCCCCTTTGTACTAAGTTTGAATGGGTTCTATATTTAGGTTTCATCGAATAAGCCCGGTTTTTTGATGTTCAAATACATGCCTGCGATAAAACCGGATATTTATCTGTAATATATATTAAGTTGAACAAGTGTCTTATTTTTAGCGGTAACGTCTTTCAAAATAAAGGAAAAATTTTATGCAAATCCATACAGAGATTAAATACATGTCTGTCTCCCGGAAACTGTTTCCGGTGTTTTTAACTGTGCTCCTGCTGCTTAGCGCCTTTGCCTGGGCAGAAGAACCCCTGCCCGCCATGCGTTGGCGTCTGGTGGGTCCGTTACGTGCGGGATGGTCAACCTCCGCCAGCGGGATTACCGATAAACCCAACACCTTTTATTTTGGCGCGGCCAATGGCGGGGTGTGGAAAACAGTAAATGCCGGGCAAACCTGGCAACCGTTGATGCAACAGGAGGCATCGGCTTCCATCGGCGCATTGGCGGTTGCTCCGTCCAACCCGGATATTATTTATGCCGGGACAGGTCAGGTGACCATGCGTTATGATATCGCCTCCGGCGATGGAGTGTACCGCAGCGCCGATGGCGGGAAAAGTTGGCAAAATATGGGTTTGAAAAAAACACGTCACATAGGCGGGATATTGGTTGATCCGAAGAATGCCCAACGTGTACTGGTCGGCGCCATGGGCGCGGCCTTTGCACCAAATCCCGAACGCGGTGTATATCTGACGACCGACGGCGGTAAAAAATGGAAACAGGTTTTAAAAATTGATGACGCAACGGGTGTTGTGGATATGGCCTGGGACGCCGATAACACACAAATTGTTTACGCCGCTGCCTGGCAGTTCCGTCAACATCCCTGGCTGGACTATTTCCAACCACAGGAAGGACCGGGTTCTGCTATTTATAAAAGCCGCGATGGTGGTTTGAGTTGGCAGAGGCTTAAAGGCAGAGGCCTACCGGCCGGAAATCTGGGACGTATTGGGTTGGCAACACCGGCCGGTTCCAATGGTCAAGTGGTGTATGCCACCGTTGCGGCCAGCAAAGGCGCCGGTTTCTATCGCAGCGAGGACGGTGGCGAAAGCTGGAAATTGTTGAACACCGACCCCGAATTGAGCAGTGATTATTTTTGCCGGGTAACCATCGCCCCGGATAACCCGAAAAAAGTATATGTGATGGCCCGCTCCATCCATATGAGTGATGATGGCGGCCACACCTTTAGCATCATTAAAGGCTCCCCCGGCGGGGACGATTATCATTTTATGTGGATCAACCCCAAATACCCGGACCATCTGATATCCGCCGCCGATCAGGGCACGGCTGTATCCGTTGATGGTGGTTTGACATGGTCGAGCTGGTACAATCAGCCTACGGGGCAATTTTATCATGTGGCTGCCGATGACCAGTTCCCCTATAAAATTTACAGTGGCCAACAGGATAACGGCACGGTTCAAATCAAAAGCCGCGGGCCTTATGGCGTTATTGAAGAGCGCGATTGGCGGCCCGTGGGCGGGCATGAGCGCGACTATCAATTGCCAAAGCCCGGCAATCCAAATATTGTGTTGGGCAGCGGGCTGGGCGGGTATATATCCCGATCGAACCAAATTACAAGGGAAGTGGTAAATGTTTCACCCTGGCCCATTTCCAGTTACGGCGCCCGGCTTGACCGTGTGAAAAACCGATATACCTGGATCACACCGATCGCTTATTCGCCCGTAGGAAAAAGATCCCTTTATTTTGGCGCACAGCAACTCTTCCGCTCCGATGATGATGGTGACAACTGGCAAATAATCAGTCCCGATCTGAGCGCTAAAAAACCAGGCGCCCCGCCTTGTGTGGGCAATCCATCCCAAAAAGACGCCCGCGATTGCGGATACGGTGTTATATTTACCATTGCACCATCTCCAATTGATGAGAAAATGATTTGGATAGGCACAGACGACGGTCTGATCCATCGTACATCGGACGCAGGTAAATCATGGCGTAATGTGACGCCGGCAGTCGTTAAGCCCTGGGGCCGGATCAATGCCATCTCCCCGTCAGTATTTGATCAAAATGTGGCCTACGCCGCCGTGGACGCCCACCGCACCGGTGATTATCGTCCGCTGATCATAAAAACAAACGATGGCGGCGCCCATTGGACTTCCATCAGCAACGGTTTGCCCGCTGATCAGTTTGTACTCACCGTTCGCGCGGACACAAAGCAAGCCGGATTGCTTTTTGCAGGGACCAACCGTGGCGCTTTTGTATCTTTTGATGATGGCGGCAACTGGCAATCACTTCAACTGAATTTGCCCACCACCTTCATCCGTGATATGCAGGTTCATGGCACGGATCTGATCGCAGGGACGCAGGGCAGGGGAATTTGGGCGTTGGATATTCTGGCGCCGTTACGGCAAATAGCGGAAGGCGTAAAGTTGCAAACGGCTCATCTTTTTAAACCCTCCGCCACCTGGAGACTCCGAAAATCCAATAATCACGATACCCCACCGCCACCGGAAACGCCACTTGGACAAAATCCGCCGGCCGGCGCCGTTATCGATTACTGGCTTCAAGATGACAATCCGGAAGCGGTAACCCTGACAATTAAAGATGCTCAGGGCAAATTGATCCGCCGTTTTTCGAGCGCCGACAAACCGCAAAAACTGACGGCCAACCAATATTTTCAGGATGGCTGGATAGCCCCGGAGAAAATACTCTCGGCCAAAGCGGGCATGCACCGCTTTGTATGGGATTTACGTCACCCGCGTGCACGGTCTTTAAACTATGGTTTTAAAATGACCGCCGTATGGCATGATGGAACGCCGATAGGTCCGCAGGGGGCCCTTGTTTTGCCGGGAGACTACAGCGTGGAATTAGAAGCGGGCAAAAAAACCATGCGGCAGATATTTACAGTTAAAATGGACCCACGCTCAACAGTTGGGATAGGGTCGTTGCAGGCACAACAGACGATGGTTGCGGAAATCAGCACAATGCTCAACAGTGTTGTGGATGCCTATCATCATCTTAAAATGCGTTTGGACAAGGTATCCGGGATGGATGAAAAAACCGCTTTGAAAAAAATCTTGTTAAGCGGGAAGCCCAGTCTGAAATCCCTGGCCGCTTCGTTGAGCACTTTGTTACAAACCGTTCAGGGCGCCGATGCCGCGCCGACCGCGGGCCAAAAAAAGGTATTTGGTTTATACCGTAAACAATATGATACCATAATGCAAAACGTGAAAAAAGTGGAATAGAAAATGAGCAATCCGTTTTGCAAATCTAAATTTAGTTTCTTAATTTTAAGTTCGCTTAAAATCTAACAAAGGGAGATAGAATGAAATCGTACAGAATTATATTGGCTGTATTATTATTGCTTGGGGCATCTTTTGCAAACGCCCCCAAAAAGCTTGGCGAAGCAATCTCGCTGGAAAAAACGGTGGCCATCACGGATATACTTAACAAGCCGGAAGCCTTTCTTGGAAAAACGGTTTTGGTAAAAGGCCGGGTGATCGATGTCTGTAAAAAAAGAGGCTGCTGGATGAAGATTGCCGCCGATTCCGGTTATGGATCTTTGCTTATAAAAGTGAAGGACGGTGAAATCGTTTTCCCGCTTGAGGCAAGTGGAAAAGTTGCCAGGGTGCAGGGTGTTATGGAAAAAGTGGAATTTACACTGGAAGAAACCCGGGTACAACAAAAAGAACAATGCGAGATTAAGGGCAAAAAATTTGATCCCGCAAAGGTTACACAACCCAGGGTCATCTATCGTTTGCATGCCCTTGGCGCCGAAATAGAAATGTAGATGAGCAATTAACTGCAGCGGCCGCTAAGCATGTCTTCTTGGCGGCTTTTTTAATTTATCATGGAGTGTTTCCTGAAAGTACGCCGCTTATTACATGTTTTGCACCGGGATATCGGGTATCTTGCCGTCGGTCTGACCATCATCTTTTCAGTATCCGGCATTGCCGTAAACCATATCCGGCACTGGAACCCAAACTATGAAATTGCCCACCATACGTCCCAGGTTAAGATCGTGCCTGGTCTGTCCGATAGAAAGGTCATGGAACACGTATTCAGGGAACTAAAGATTGAGTCCGGCCTATCCGCCATTGTACATGTTTCCCCAACGGTGATCCGTGCATTTTGGGACAAAAACAGGATGGACGTCAATATGGAAACGGGGGAAGTTGCGTGGGAAATTGTTAATGACCGTCCTTTTATACGGGTCTTTAACCGTTTGCATCTGAACGAGCCTAAAAAAGGCTGGACATACATTTCCGATTTATTTGCCGTCAGCCTTGTTTTCCTGGCGGTCAGCGGGATGTTTTTATTGAAAGGGAAGAACGGAATGCGCGAACGTGGAACGGTTCTCGTTTTATTAGGCGTATTGTTGCCGGTCCTTTTTTTGTTGGTTTTTGAATAGAGGTGGATATGCGTATTGGATTGGTAACATCGGAAATATTTCCCTTTTCAAAGGTCGGCGGTTTGGGCGATGTAAGCGCTGCCCTGGCAAAGTACCTTCCTGCCCATGGATTGGACGTTCGGGTCATCACCCCCATGTACAGCCAGATAAACCTGGATCAAACGGATTTTTATGCGGTAGATTTTTTACAGGGGTTGGAAGTAGATTTTAACGGGTTGAAAATCAGCTATTCGGTTTATACCGCCAAATTGCCCGGTACACAAACGGATATCTTTTTCATCAATTGCCCGCATCTGTACCACCGATCCGGGATCTACACGGATGACAGCGATGAGTACCTGCGTTTTGGGCTGCTAAACCGGGCCGCATTGGAAATATTTCAACGTATGGCCTGGGCACCGGATATCCTGCATTGCAGCGATTGGCAATCGGCGCTTATCCCGCTTTATCTGAAAAGCATATATGCCTGGGACAGTTTATTTGCCGCGACCAAAACAATCATGACCATTCATAACATAGGCTATCAGGGAGTGTTTGGCATGGACGAGGCCAACCGGCTTGGACTTGGTGGCCATACGGCCCTTTTAGATGACTATGACACACGGGACGGGCGTTTCAATTTTTTAAAATGCGGGATAATCCATGCAGACAAAATAACCACGGTTAGTGAAACCTATGCCCGTGAGATCCAAACGCCCGAATACGGGGCAGGTCTGCAGAACATGCTGGCCTATCGCAGTGCAAATCTGGTGGGCATTATGAACGGCATCGATTATGATGAGTGGAACCCCGCAACCGATCGTTATATAAAAAAGAATTATACCCAAAAAAAGCTATCGGATAAACAACAGAATAAAAAGGATTTATGTGATGAGCTAAAATTGCCCTATCATAAAAAAGTCCCACTGGTAGGGATCGTCTCGCGGCTGGTCTTTCAAAAGGGGATTGATCTGATCGAAGCGGTGATGGATAAATTACTTATAGAACGCACCTTTCGTTTGGTGGTGCTGGGCAGTGGTTTTGAAAGATATGAACATTATTTCTTAGGTTTGCAAACCCGGCACCCGCAAAAGGTGGTCTTTGTACATGGGTACAACCATGCCTTATCACATAAAATTGAAGCGGGCGCCGATATCTTTTTGATGCCATCTAAATATGAACCATGCGGTTTAAATCAGCTCTATAGTCTTAAATACGGCACCGTTCCCGTCGTGCGTAAAACAGGTGGTCTGGCGGATTCTGTTGATTTATATAATTGGGAGCGACAAAGCGGCGATGGTTTTGTTTTTGAAGATTATAGCCCGGCGGGATTGGAATGGGCGCTGGGTTATGCGCTTTCCACTTTCGGGCATCATAAGACATGGAGCAAGATCATCAAGGCCGGTATGTGGAAAGATTTTTCCTGGGAGAAACAAATTCGTTCGTATGTTAGTTTATATCAGGAATTGGTCTTGCGAAAGTGACCATACATTTATAAATTGCCACACCATTTGGGGACGATCTTGGATTCGACGGACAAGTGAAGGATTTGAACGGCAACCCGGGATTCCGGTTATCCCGTGATTAATCGGAAAGCACATAAGTGCCGAAAATAATTACGCATTAGCAGCATAGTAATATGACTGTTACGTTACATTTCCCTCTAATTTGCCGGGGAGATTTGTAACGCCAACTTTGGGCAGATTGGACTTAAGCAGCGCCTGCGGGCTTAAGGACATATTTAGTGGGCTGGCTTTAGCGCGTGGTTTTGTTAACGTACCTGTGTTAAAGTAAGATTTAAACATTGACTATGGTTGTAGATGTTCATTTTGGTCCTTGTCCGGACCCGGGTTCAACTCCCGGCGTCTCCACTGTTTTCTTGTTCATTGAAGAAATGGCATGGTTTTATACAAATAAATAAATGGAAAATTCCATAAAAATTTGTTTGACAGAAATAAAAACCGTCCGTATATTCTTTGCTCACAACGCTGAAATAAGCGCTGGATTAGCGAGAGTAGCTCAGCTGGCTAGAGCACAACCTTGCCAAGGTTGGGGTCGCGGGTTCGAATCCCGTCTCTCGCTCTTTTTTATTTTACAAACGCCAAAGTCGATGGCCCTTTTTCAGGCACATTTCTTACCCGCTCTGATTTATCACAATAGTCATTTCTGTTAAAAAGTGGGCGTTACCCGGCGTAGTAAAAAAAGAATATTATTTATGGCGACGTACCCAAGTGGTTAAGGGAGAGGTCTGCAAAACCTTTATGCGTCGGTTCGAATCCGACCGTCGCCTCGAGATTTTAAAGATACCAATGTTGTTCGTGCCGAGGTGGTGAAATTGGTAGACACAAGGGACTTAAAATCCCTCGGAGCTTAAACTCCATGCCGGTTCGAGTCCGGCCCTCGGTACCATATCAAAGGATGATGAAAATTATAATATTTTTATTATCCTTTTTTTTTTGTCCTCTGGGTTGTTTTTTTTACTGATGGGAATATCCACGGTTCTGGTTCGAGCTCGTTTTAACGTTAGAACGGCTCAAAATATCTTTTAAGATTACCGGGTATAGGCGCGGTTTACATCTTGCAGGTGTATTGCCGTAAAATAAAAAAAGCCCGGGGGAGTGCCGGGCTTTGGAGAAAGGATTCCCGAATCTGGGAATAGATGGGTATTGAAGCGGGAATCCTGGAGGTTGGTGGTTAACGGAGTAAAAGCATCCGTGCTGTCTTTGCCTGTGTCCCTACACTGAGACGGTAAAAATAAAGACCGCTTGCCACGTCCTGGCCAAAGTTATTACGGGCGCCCCATACAAAGTTATATGCGCCACGTTCAAGCAGGCCATCATATAATGTGTTGATCAACCGTCCGGTGGCGTCATAGATGCTCAGGCGCACCTTATGATATCCATTTAGATTGATCTTAAAGGCGATTGTCGTTGACGGGTTGAAAGGGTTGGGATAGTTTTGATTCAATACAAAATCCCTTACAATCCCCGTTCTCAGCTCGCCCCGCGCCAGACCTGTAACACTGGTTGTGTTCAGTTTTATTTGTATAACGATCGGCGTTGCGGAATTGCCCGGAACGGCCCATAAGGTTACCGCATCACCCGGCTGAAGGTTACTGTTGGCGGTAGGCGCATAATTTTGATCCAATACCACTGAACGTTGGGACAATTGGAATTCCGGTCCACTTATCCACACCGAATTTGAGCTAACAGCGTCAACTACGCCATCAACGGTAATCAAATCCGGACGGCTTTCTTGTTTAATACGCAAAGCGCGGAAACTTCCATCGGCAAGTACCTGGGCGGTTACTTCAACTACATCGCCCATTCCAAGACTGTCCGCCGACATAGGGTAATCCTGAAGGTCATAAACCTGTGTCAGGCTGTCTAACCAGAAAATATTGCCGGCCACGCGGATTCCATCAATAAACAAACTATCAATTGTTCCACTGAATTCAACTTCTGAGCGATGTTGTTCTTTTTGCTTAACTTCACGTGCATACCAGGAACCGTCTGCATTGGAGCGTGCTTCTACTTTTACATAGTCGCCAACCGAGAAAGCGGCCAGAGAGCTGCGCTGCCCCAAACTGTCCCTATATTGAGTAAGAGAGTCAACAAAGAAAGTACGCTGATCAACCTGCAGATAGTCAGCACCTATGGCAACGACGGTGCCTTTGAAATGATCTTTATTGCTATGAAATTCGTAAACCTTTATACGATTAGCAGCCACAACATTGGGACTTGTCTCAACCCCGCGAACCTTCACGCGTTGGCCTTTTTGTAAATCCGCCAAAGTAAGCGGTGTCTTGTTGCGTCCACTGATGCGTGTTGTACTATCGACTTTCACCATATAATCCAATACTACGATAAAATCAAACCCAACAGAATCGATGGCCCCTGTTAATTCAAGATAGGCCTGGCTCTGATCCCTTAATTCAACTTTTTTTGCGTAAAAGCTACCATCGCTTAGCTGCAATGCTTCTAATTCGATTTCGGAACCAACAGTCAGATCACTAAAGCTGGCAGATTGATCGTGGGATATTTTGAATTTGGTAAGGCTGTCAACAAAAAAGAACCGCTGGCTCATAGCAAAGCCATCAGCGGCAAGACTGTCAACAACACCGCTAAAATCAAACTCTTCATGATCATTCTGATCGGAACCATCATCGAGTTTTACCTTTTTTGCCACATAGTTTCCAAGACTGTCCTTGTACGCTTCCACTTCAACGTTCATGTCCACGGCAAAATCGGCAAATGCAAGCAGGGAATCGTCATGACCCTTAAAGACGGTATTATTGTCCACCCAAAAAGTATAACCATTTACATCGAATGATGAGTCATAAATAGCGGAGATAAGACCTCGTGTTTTGATCTCATGCATGTCGTGATGCCCTTTTTCCCGGAGTTCTATTTTGGTTGCAAAATAGCCTCCCGAAGAATCATTCTTTGCGTAACCTTCAACCTTTACATAATCAGCGGGCTTAAGGTCTGCATATAAAAAAGATGAATCGTTTTCCGCCGATACCGATGTAGTGGAATCGACATCAAAAACGAAATTGTTTACCATCAGACTGTCCGGGCCAATGGATTCAATGTTACCCTCGGTTTTGAATTCGTTGTTATGTGGCCCATCGGCAAATCCAACAGCCAATCCACACAATGTAAAAAATATAACCGATAAAAAAAGTCTCGAGTTCCTCATGGGACCTCCTTTTGTTAGTGAATGTTTGATTTACTTAAATCAATAATGATGCCAAAAACAAAAGCCCGTAATATGGGGTTATATTCATGGCCTTTTGCCTGCGTAGCGCAAAATAGGGTTGAAAAAACATGAATTGGGCAAAATATGCGCGAGACGTATTTTCCCCAGATTTTTGAAACAGGAGGGCATGGA
Organism: uncultured Calditrichaceae bacterium; assembly: GCA_964456445.1. Lineage (GTDB taxonomy): Bacteria > Calditrichota > Calditrichia > Calditrichales > J004 > CAYWBI01. The sequence goes on along the minus strand of CAYWBI010000004.1, from coordinate 14,684 downwards.
TGGATGAGTTTTGCGCTTTGTGTCCCCTAAAACAGAAATGTATTATAGATTAACACAGCTGTCCTAAATAATTTTTGAGTGCACTTTCTGTATTGATATATCAACGTTTGGGCTGGATTTTATCCTGATTTCAAAAACAATCCATCTTTTGTTTTTAATAATCGCCTTTAAAATATAGAATCCGATAAATCGGATTCGATTACTCGTATTCTATGCCTGTTTCCCACGAATGAATTCGTGGGTTAGGTGGGTCTTGCTTACCCCATGATTTTAGAGACTGTGTGAAAATACCTTGTCAACAGTCATTCCCGCTCCCCGAGGATTCAGGGGGAATCTTAATGAGAATTCACAATCTTGTCATTCCTGCAGAGGCAGAAATCTAAACGATAAAGCATGAAATAAAACCGATATCCGTGCCCAACCAAGGTTCCAAACGATAAGGCGCCATCCCTGGCTTGGATTCCGGGGCAAGCCCGGAATGACGCAGACCACCCCCCCCTTGCATACCCGGAGATAATTAGGGCACACCTTCATTCCTTCGTACCGAGGCATCGGGATGAATCCATAACCTATTGTTTTTTTGGGAATCTCAATCAAATGGCGAATGACATTTTAAACTTGATTCCACATTTTTACACGTCATCTTTAATCATGAGTAATAGAAATACAATGAAAACCGGTTTATCGGTTTTTATTTAGGACAGATATGATAGATTAAATAAATGTGGTACACAGTTTTAAGTGAAGCGCGTCGGGAAATTTTTTATATTTCTGTTTCGGATGTAAGTTCTGTCCGTTCTTTTGAATTCATTTATAGCGTTTGGATCAAATACGATCGATCGGCTGGATGTGCTGTTCCAACTAGTGAAATGGTGTTTAAAGAAAAGAATAAATTACAGAAGGACTTTTGAAATATGCCGGGTGACGTGTCGGTATTCTATACCTGCGGATGTTTAAAAAAACGCGCGGAACAAGCATGGATGGATTTTCACTCCGTTTGGGATGGCGCGTGGGCATATATGACAACAATAATAACAGGAGAATGTGATATGGAATGGCGGGCAAGCCATATCTTGGTAAAAGATAAAAAGCTGGCGGATGAAATATTAAAGCGTCTGCGAAAAGGCGGCAATTTTGCCGCGCTGGCAAAGGAATTTTCCACTTGCCCCAGTAAAGGCAAGGGCGGTGACTTAGGTTGGTTTGGACCGGGAAAAATGGTAAAAGAGTTTGAACAGGCTGTGATCAAAGCCCCCAACCGGCTTATTCCCCGGGTGATCCGTACGCAATTCGGTTTTCATATCATAAAAAAAACAGGTCAAAAATAAAAACAGTGCGAATACTTTTCGTGCATCCTGATCTCATATAACCAATAGTTTAAGAAAAAGTCATACCCGACGACCAGTATAATTAATAACCATTCATAAACTTTAAGGAGAAAGTTATGGGTATGTCTTCAGTCGCCGGAGCATCGGTATTTCAGGCAACACAAACAACGATACAGGCTGCTCAGCGGGCCGACTCAGATTTAGGAGTCCAATCTGGTAAGCCGGATCATGATCATGACGCGGATGACAAGGTGGTCACTGCATCCCCTTCGGCAAGCCCGAAGGCCGCGCCTGCTTTTGGCGGTATTGGGCACAATTTGAACGTATTTGCCTGATCGCACATCATCACATCCAATTGCGCCCGTTAGAACAGTGCGCTATTGGATGTGTTCCATCCCCTGCCAAAATACAATCCTATAAATTTTTCATTAGTATTTCCGCCGATTGAAAATAAAAAACGTCGGTCCGAAAACAGATCCGTTTTGTAATAAGACAGATTTATAAATAATTATCCCGGCATTCGTCCTGATTTTATTTTAATGTACCACAGAATGATATCCGCAAGCGCAGGAGGGATCCTGCTGGCAATATCAAAGACAATAACAGCAGCGTGAGGGAAAGCTTTTCAGGTGGGCACGGAATGGCCTGTTTTTAGCCAATGCCGCACCTTGGCACGCAGTTCTTCCTTATCAAGTGGTTTGCTCAGGTAATCATCCATACCGGCTGCAAGATAGCGCTCGCGGTCACCTTTTACCGCATTAGCGGTTAGGGCGATGATTGGCGCCTGTTGTGATGCGCCATTGGATTTGCGTATTTCTTTTGTGGCGGTTATGCCGTTCATTTGAGGCATCTCAATATCCATTAGGATGCAGCCATAAAAAGTATGGTATGCGTTTTCCACGGCCTGTTTGCCATTGGAAACCACATCGACCATCAAATTATCAAGCTGGAGCATGCGGGACGCCACTTTTTGGTTGATCAGGTTGTCATCTACAATAAGCACTTTTTTATCGTAGGATTTTTGCACGCCATGTTTTTGGTTTCTCAGCGGTTCATCCAAATTTTCAACATTAAATTTAGAAGGCTTTAACGGCAGGATAACAGAAAAAGTGGAACCCCGGCCCGGGCTGCTCTCTACTTTAATTTCTCCGGCCATCAGCCAAACCAGCTCGCGGGTGATGGACAACCCCAGGCCTGTTCCGCCAAACCGACGGGTGGTAGATGAATCGGCCTGTGTAAATTTTTCAAATATATTATCTATCTTTTTAGGATGAATACCAATCCCATCATCGGTGACGTCAAACCGGAAGAAGCCCTCGGGCGTATGTTTTACATCAAGGGACACCGTTCCGTCCTTTGCAAATTTTATCGCATTTCCTATCAGGTTGGTCAGGATTTGTCTTAACCGGGTAGGATCTCCCAAAACTTGTCCTGTTATCTCGTCGGGAAAATTTAGCCTTAAAGTAATATTGGATGCTTTTGCCCGGTCAATATGTATCAAAATTATTTCATTTAACAGGTCATGAAGATTAAAGGCCGTTTCTTCCAGGGTCAGTTTCCCCGCTTCGATTTTGGAAAAATCCAAAATATCGTTGATGATGGTCAACAGGGCCTTGGATGAGTGACGGATAAGGGTGTTATATTCTTTTTGCTCATCCGACAATTCAGTTTCATCGAGCAAGGCGCTCATGCCGATTACCCCGTTCATAGGCGTGCGTATTTCATGACTGACCGTCGCGACAAAATCATCTTTTAATTTGCTGTACTCTTTCGCCGAAGCCAGGGCCGCATCCAGCTTATGGTTTGTATCCTGAAGTGTTTTTTTTTCATTTGCCAGTTTTTGGGAGAGATCATCGCTTTTTTGTTTTTCATTTAAAAAATTTTGCCAGCTTTTATAATGTAAAAAAGCATAGTAGCTGTTAAATACCATTGAGGCAAATATGCCGATAAGAATTGTAAATCGGATTTCTGTAAGAAGAAAAGCCGTATAGAAAAAGGATGTGAGTTCGATACATGCAATGTATGAATAGGTTAGGGAGTGATGTTTGTAAAGTGATAGGACCCCGGACCCGCTAATGCCCATGATCAAAAAAAGCAAATATATGGTATGATGTGTTAAAGTTGACGTCTCGAGCAATTCCAATAAGTATAGAGTGGACCAAAACAGTGCGGTCGAATCAATCAGAACAAAAGAGATTTGCTTATGTATTTTATTATTTGTCCCAATAAAGCACATCGTGATTTTCAGTACCGTAAGAAGCAGTATTATGGTCAGTGCAACAAGCGAGCTTGATGGATGGAAATGTCCATCCTCAGGAATTAAAAATAGGGTTGAGAACAGAACAAACTGAGCTAAGGAGGCGATCAGGTTGTTTTGTTCAAAATATGATTGATGTATGCGCATGTTTTTTGGATATCAATTTAATTATGTGTCCGTGAGGCTGCCAGGGCCTTTATCCCTCATCGGAAAAATATAGGTGGGATTGATAAAAAAAGGAAAAATGTAGCATGGTTGACCGTGGCGCATAGTTGCTTATTTGAACTTTAACAATCTTTCCGCAAGGTCTTTCCTGTTTAGTTTTGTAAGTGTGCGCCGTATCCATTCGCGGTTTTCACGCTTGTACCAAAAGAAAAAGCGGTGCTGGTCCTTCTTTTCCTTTGGGCTATGTGCTGTGTAAACACGTTTTAATGTATATGGGTGGTAACCCGAGTAGTAGATAACCGTGGCCACGGTCATCGGGGTTGGGGTAAAGTCTTGCACCTGCTCCAATTGGAAACCCATATCCTTTGTTTCACAGGCCAGGTGCGCCATACTTTCTTCGGTGGAACCGGGGTGGCTGGATATGAAATAGGGGATAAGCTGTTGTTTCAATCCCCATTTTTTGTTTATCCGGTCAAAAGCATCCTTAAAAATATAAAATTTTTTGAATGAGGGCTTGCGCATGATTTTCAGCACGTCGTCCGATGTATGTTCCGGGGCCACTTTCAAGCGGCCCGATACATGGTGCTGCATCAGTTGTTCAATAAAACCGTCATTTTCTTTTTGTTTGAGTGGGTCTTTATCGACCAATAAATCATAACGAATACCGCTGCCGACGAATGCTTTTTTTACCTCTGGCAGCGCATCGACACTTTTATAAATATCCAGCAGAGGGGCATGGCTAGTATCTAAGTTATGGCATACGGTTGGGTGGATACAGGAGGGGGCCACGCAACGGTCGCAGATGGCCAGATCCTTGCCCTTCATTTTATACATATTGGCCGATGGCCCGCCGAGATCGCTTATATATCCTTTGTAATCGGGCATTTGGGTAATGGCTTCGACTTCTTTCATAATCGAATTTTTTGAACGGCTGGCGATAAACTTACCCTGATGGGCGGAGATGGTGCAGAAACTGCACCCACCAAAACATCCACGGTGCATATTTACAGAATGGCGTATCATTTCGTATGCGGGGATGGGGCCCCGTTTGGTATATTTGGGATGGGGCAAACGTGTATAGGGCAGGTCAAAAGATGCGTCAATCCCGCTTTCGGTTATTGTAGGGTAGGGCGGATTGATTACAATGCGCATATCACCTATGCGCTGGTGCAGTCTTTGGGCACGGTACCTGTTTGATTCCTGTTCGATGGGTTTAAAATTTTTTGTAAATTTTAATTTATCCGCCAAACAATCTTCATGGCTGTACAATTCCAGTGAATTCCATTTTTTCATTTTTGGCAGCTCCGCATCCGCGGGGAGTAAAATGGCTGTTTGTGCAATTGTTTTTAAGCTGTTAAAAGGGACCCCTCGTTGTAACAGGCGCAACAGCTCACGCAATGGTTGTTCGCCCATGCCATAAACAAGCATATCTGCTCCGCTTTGGGCCAATATGGAAGGACGTAATTGATCCGACCAATAATCATAATGGGTAACACGGCGCAAGGATGCTTCGATCCCGCCAATTACGATGGGGGTATCCGGGAAGAATTTGCGCAATTTTTGTGTATAAATAACCGTGGCGTAGTCCGGGCGATGGTCACGGTCGCCGCCAGGTGTGTAGGCGTCATGAGCGCGCCGCCTTTTGGATGCGGTATAGTGGTTAACCATGGAGTCCATTGAGCCGGAGGTTACGCCAAAAAATAGACGCGGTCTGCCGAGTTTTTTAAAATCACGGCCGTCATCCTGCCAATTGGGCTGGGGAACGATGGCAATCTTAAAACCCATGCTTTCGATTATCCGGCCAACAACCGCCGGGCCAAATGCCGGATGGTCTACATAGGCATCACCACTGAATAAAATAATATCAAGTTCGTCCCAACCACGCGACTGTACTTCCTTAAGGGTTGTAGGCAGCCAGGCAGAAACCGGGCGACCGATCTGGTACAAGGGGTTTTGGCTTGTTTTTTTCATATTGTAATATATCAAGATTGGTTCAATTTACCAACCACGGGTTTATGAGAGCTATGTTTTCCGTTGATATATTTCAACCAGGCCCAAGAGAAAATAATTCGCCCTCAATCGCTTCATTATTTAGATTGCTGAAGCCAATTTTTTACTTTTCACAATTAAGGCCCGAATGGACATAAATCTTGATAAGCTGTTTGAACCCGGCCTGACGCGTGAGTTGGACGCGTGCAAAAAAATGAACCTGCCCGTCCAAAGCTATATAACCACTGCCGGCAATAGTCTGCGCTATACACCAATTGTTTTGCAAGGCGCCATAAAGGTTGCCCGTGCCGATAAAGACGGCAGGGAAATTTTGATGTACCATATTTTGCCGGGTGAGAGCTGTATTATTTCCATTACATCCAGCCTAAAAAGGGATTTTGCTAATATGGAGGCCCTGGTCGCCGTGACCGGCAAACCGACAAAAATAATTTTGATCAGCGATGCACAAATTAAGGATTGGCATAACCGCTATCCAAGCTGGCGACGTTATGTAACCGATTTGTATGACGAACGCCTGACCGAAATCTTTGACCTTGTGGATGAAATTGCTTTTAAGAGTGTGGATCAGCGTTTGAAAAGGTTGCTTCTGCAAAGTTGTGACGTCCATAGGAACGTACAAACTACGCATCAGGAAATTGCAATACAGCTTGGCACGGCACGCGAAGTGGTTTCACGTTTGCTAAAACGAATGGAACATAATGGCAATTTAAAATTGAAGCGCGGTTGTATCCATGTCATAAAATTGTAACCCTTGTTTAAACACAATAATCTTTAATCCATAAATTATAACCCGGAGGTGTTTGTTGAAGAAATGGCTTGTTTATTTATCGGTGCTGTTCGTGCTGATTCAATTTGTAACGGTGACGCATGATAATCCACAATCGGACCCGCAAAATGAGATTCAGGTTGCGGAAAACATCCATACGATTTTAAAAACGGCGTGTTACGATTGCCATTCCAATCAATCGGTCTGGCCCTGGTACAGTTATGTGGCCCCGGTTTCCTGGTTTGTAGCTGACCATGTCCACGAAGCCCGCCATAAACTCAATTTTTCCGAATGGAAATTGATGACCGATAAAAAACGCACTCACCGTCGTGATCAAACCGCCGAGGAAGTTGGTGAAGGCGATATGCCTCTGCCGCCTTATCTGATTCTGCATCCCAAGGCAAAACTGAGCCCCGAACAAATTGACATTTTAAAGAAATGGTCGCAAGGCGCAAAGACAGACAGTTTAAAAAAAGAAAATCCCATTGATGACGATGACGATTAGTTCCGGCCTATATAATGAATTTTATTTTTGGGGCAGAAAATAAAAATCACATTTTCGAGCCCGGTATATCCGGATCAGATTTAATAAAATTGATGTATGCCGCTGATTTTGTGACACCCCTATGGGGTTTCGTTTTGTGTGGTGCAAAAAACTATAATCATTTTATCCCTTCGGGATTGGGATATGTGATTTGGCAAGATTCTTTTGAGAAATGCTACAATCAAATTACGAAAACACCGTAGGTGTGATATGATTATAGCAAATAATTACCGAGGGAAGATAAACGCCGGAGGCGTGGTATTATAAAAACAATACCAATCCGAAAATTAAAATTATTTTTTAGTTTCATGCTTGTCCAGGCCAGGACATTTAAAAAGTTTAAGAAAGCGTGATGCAATTTTAGGAATCCGGTGTTATGCTCTTGTTTTTTATACGGAGCCGGTTATGGAAATACGCTATTTCTCAGATTTGATCTGTCCCTTTTGCTACATTGCCGAACACTCGGTGATGATTAAGCTAAAGGAAGTTTACGGGGTTTCCTTCCTCTGGCTTGGTATGGAACTACATCCCGAAACGCCGCCCGGCGGGGTGGATACCAGCGACGCCCGCTATCGGCCGTTTAGGCTATATGTGGAAAAATATGCCCGTGATTTTGGCCTGGACAACGTCCCCTTCCCGGATAAAACATATAATACCGGAAAAGTGTTAAGGCTCGCTGAGTTTGCCCGTGACAAAAACAAGCTGGATGTCTTTCAAAAAACGGCCATGCAGGCCTATTGGAACGAAGGCGCCAACCTGGAAGACAACGGCGTGTTGGGACAGATAGCTGTTCAGGCAGGGCTGGATTCCGGTGAGGCTTTGTTGGCTTTAACCGTTCCGACCTATCAACTGCGCCTGGACAAACGACGCTACAATGCGCTTGGTCTTGGGGTAAAAACTCTGCCCGCCTTTATGTGGGATAAAAAGTTGCTGTTGGGCTGCCAGGGGGTTGATATCTTTGAGCAGGCTCTGAATAAATCGTGACTTCGTGCAAAACAAGGTTTAAATTTTTTGCAGGGATTGATACACCTCGTAACAAGAAAATGCGTATTGCTACTTAAACAAGTGGCTCTACCGGGTTTCTTGATGGTAAATTCTTAGATTGTAAGAATATTTATTAGACAGGATAACAGGATTGTCTAATCGTAAATTGTCCTCTACGGCGGTTGCTGTTTTGTACATGGGTGCTTCCCACAGGGATTCATCCGGGAAAAGCGGCAAAAACAGTCAACCTATTTCAGGACGCTTCATGAATTGACACGAGATTTATCTCGTGGATGGAAGAAAGACAGAACTCATTGGGGTTTTAGCGCAACAACTACAGGGGCTAAAGCCCAGGCTAATCGTTAGGGTAGTTTGTCCCCGGGATAAATCCCGGGGTTAGTCATGAAGGTGCCTCAGTTATCTCATGCTCGGCAGGTGGGATCGTGCCTTATTTATGGTAGAGTGCGGCCACAAACTAACCCCGCCATTTATGGCGGGGATGGAAGCGGGCAACGCAACTAATGGGGCTTTAGCCCCAACTTTACATATTCTGCAACAGTTGGAACCATTAACTTTGCATTCCATTTGCGGGATGGCATTCTAATGGATTTAATTTATTTTGATTTCAGAAATCATCTATGTTCATTCAAAGGATTATTCTGTATCCACACAAAACCCAGTAGAAGCAAACAAGTAATAATAAAGCAAAAGTAAAATATTTCATTCCACATTTAGACGCTCGTGGTCTATCTGTTATCTTAGTGAAAGAAACACTTTTGCTTATTGAATATATAAGTTACAATTTAATGCCGGATGAATACCCTGGTAAATTTTAAAGCGAATTATATATAAGATTATCAGTTGTAAGGGCACCTGAAAATACACTTTTTTACTCATCCAGAATGATATTATGTTTTTTTATCAGGCGGTGTATGGTACGCCGGTCCAGACCACATTGATCGGCAGTTTGCGAAATATTGCCGCCGTGTTTCTTTAGATTAAACAAAAGGTATTTTACTTCAAACTTTTCAAAAATGGCGTCCTTGGCATTTTTATAGGACAGGTTTAGGACATCATCCGCAAATAAGGTGGCATGGCCCTGGTTCCCTATTGGCAGATCTTGTTTTTGAATGACAGAATTGTTGCATAAATAGTAAGCACGGCTGACCATATTTTGTAGTTCACGGACATTGCCGGGCAGGGTTAAGTTTTGTAACATTTTGATCGCCCCCGGAGAAAACCTATAGACCATATGGTTGTTTTCTTTACTAAGCCTTGATAGAAAATGATTGGCCAGAGGGATGATGTCATCGGGTCTTTCCCTTAGCGGTGGGATCGTGAGATGGATAGTATTCAGCCGATAGTATAAGTCCTCGCGGAACCTTTTTTCTATTATGGCCGATTCAAGGTTCTTATTTGTTGCCGCAACCACGCGGACATCGGTCTCAATTTCTTTTGTGCCGCCAACACGCCGGATTTTATGGTCTTCCAGCATACGTAACAGTTTTACTTGCATGGCCAGGCTTAAATCACCAATTTCATCAAGAAAAAAAGTACCCTGACTGGCAAATTCCAAAAGACCGGGCTTGGCCTTTATCGCGCCGGTAAAGGCCCCGCGTTCGTGACCAAAAATTTCACTTTCGAACAGGTTCTCCGGTAGTGCGCCACAATTTACCGGTACAAATGGCGCCTCATTTCTTTTGCTTGTTGCATGTATGGCACGGGCAACGAGTTCTTTTCCCGTTCCGCTCTCTCCGCTGATAAGAATATTCATGTTCCCTCTGGCTACCCGATGGATAACATTGATCAGTTCGATCATCTGGGTGCTCCGGTACACAATACCATGGAAAGGGTCATTACTTTTTGAAGGATCAATCTGTTCAATTTTTTTATAAGTTTGCTCAAAGGCCCGTTCGATGGTAGAAAAGAGTTTTTTTGATGTAAACGGTTTTTCAATAAAATCAAAAGCCCCCTCGCTCATTGCCTTTACACTGGTATCGATGGTTCCATAACCGGATATCAGGATAACGGTGGCATCTGGGAAGGCTTCGAGGGCGGCCCTAAGGATATCCAGACCGGACACGCTTTTCATGTTCAGGTCTGTGATAATCAAATCAAACCGTTTTTCCTTGACCAGCGTCAATGCCTTCACCGGATCCTGCAAAAGTGTGGGGTTGCAATCAGCGCGCCTGGACATTAATTTTTTCATGCTTTCCAGCATTTCGGGTTCATCGTCAATTAGTAAAACATTTTTCATTGTTTATCCATGGAATATGATTTTAAATATTGTGCCATGACCGACAGCGCTTTCGCAAGTGATCGTGGCATTATGATTATGGCATATGTTTCTTGCGATATACAGCCCGAGTCCTGTTCCCTGATGCGCATCCTTGGTCGTAAAAAAAGGAATAAATATTTTTTCACAGGTTGCCTTATCCATGCCAGGCCCATCGTCTTCAATCGTAAGCTGATGTTTCTTTTCGGTAAGACAGGAGACATTTATCTTTACATGCCCATCCCTTTCGATGGCATCTATCGCATTGTTGACCAGATTTATAACAATTTGTTCAATTTGTTGCGGATCGCCATAGATCATGGGCGCTTCACATTTTGCCTCGCAGGTATATGATTGTTGAAGTTTAATGTTCCTCCGTTTAAGCCTTGGTTCGAGAATACTTACGCCTTCCGAGACGGTGTTTGCCAGATTTATTTCCGAATATTCCCTGGGAAGTTTTTTACTGTATTTCAAAATATTCCCGGTGATCTTTGCCACACGTTCGGTTTGCTTCATAATTGTTTCAAAATCCTGGGTATAATTTTTCAATCCCGGATGATCTTCCGCCTCTAATAATAAATAGTCGGCACGGGTCAAAATAACCCCGGCCGGATTATTGATCTCATGCGCCATTTCTGCGGCAATTTCCCCCAGGGTTACAAGTTTGTCCGCCCTTTGTAATTGCTCTTTATGCAGTTTGTCGATTTCATCCTTGGAATGGGCCAGGTGTGAAGCCATCGAGTTAAAATGCCTGTTGACCACACTGAACTCATCATGGCCCGATGTAGGCAGGGTTATCTGAAGGTTGCCGGCATTAAGTTCATCAAGGGCTTGGATTACCTTATGAAGTGGCGCATTTATCACCCGTTCGAAGAAAATGTAAAGCAAGCCAATCAATAGAAGGATAATGGCAATGCCTAAATACAAACTATGCCGGTATCCGGTGTAAAAAAAAGTTTCAGCATGCGTAAATTTACTATCTACATCAATATAGGCGATAACATTTTTTTGTTTATGACAGGCCTGGCAACTCTTTTTGTTCTTTATGGGCAATACCTGTGAATATGTTGAATTGGATTTTAGTATGTGGATGGATGTATCCCGCCTGAAATGTTGGTGGTCCTCTGTAACAGAGAATATAAATTTTCCAATTTCCCCTTCAGATGACGAGTAATGTATAATGCCCGTGTCATCCATTATCCGGACTTTATCTATATAGCTGCTTTCGCCAATGTGTTTTAAAAGTGGTTGGATTTCCTTTTTTGGGTTCAGCATGGCATGGTCAACAAACTCCTTTATTATATCCTGTGTTGTCCTAAGCATGGCCATGGAACGCTGCTCGAAATTTTTATCAAACTGTATATATAAAAATAGCATTGGGGGTATGGTTGTGACCATAATAATAACTATAATCGAGAATGTAAATTTTGCTTTTAATGAATTAAACATATACCAATCACATTTCAGTCTTTAAAAAATTCTCACGAATTTGGAATTGTTTGCCGTCTTTACGCGATTCCATTTCAATATAAAAGAATCAAGCAATTAATATATGGAATATAGGAATAAAAAACATGTAAAAATCCATCAGTATTCGATTGATTTTCCTGGATGTTATAACCGCAAATAATTCAGTCGATCCGATGTCACCTTTCTGTCCCAGTGGGACAGAAAGGTCCCAAAAACAGTGTATTTTCCTTGATTTTAATGAGTATCGAATATGATATCTTGTGGACCGTTCTTTTTATAAAACCAAGTGCCGTGCGAGTAAACATGTAAGGAAAAATACTAGTAAATCTTTTGAATCCTTTGTTTGCAAGGCTGAACATCTCCCTGTTGTAGTTCAAACTGTTTTATCTCCCAAAATAATTGATGATTAAAATACCTGTTCAAATAAAAACAATTTATTGTAACAATGTTTGGCATAATAGTTGAAATGTATTTCGGACATGAATATCCAAATTATATCAAATGACAAACAGGTGGTTGATTTACTTATAAAAGGGCAGGATAAAATTTCTTTCCCGATCATCGCCTATAAGGGCTCTGCCAACTCATTGGATATTATCGATTTTATTTTTTCAGGCAACCCGTTATTGCTGGTTTTGGATGATGATTTTACAAAACCCAATACCGTTAAAATATTGAAGTCGGTCCGAAATATAAAAGAAACCTTGAAGGTAGTATTTCTGACATCCGACAATAGTTTGACCCTGGGCAAGGAAATAAGCGGGTTGGCCATCCAATATTATGGTATAAAGCCGCTGGCGCACGACGAACTTTTTTTGACAATAAACGCACTGCTAAAAAACCGTATCTCAAACTTAACCAATTAGGAGGAATAATATGAGATCGTATTTACTGTCCCTGCTATCAATATTCTTATTGGTAGGAACAACCATGGCCCAAAAAACGTATGTTGGGCCGGAAACTTGTTTGCAATGCCACACCGGCGTTATTGCATCCGATAAAACCAGTTGGCGCAACACGTTGCATGCCAACGGCTATTCTGCTGTAATTGACACAGCTTTTACCATGGTCACCGAAAAGGGTATTGTTGCCGACTATGACCAAAACGGCGTCGATGACTTTGTTGATGGTCTGAATTTTAACGACATCAGCTCCGCGTTTGATCAATACAAACCAAATGCACCGATTCTTGCTTATTCGGATGCTACCGGTTATACCATTACCATAGGCGAAGTTACCAGCCGCGTTTATTTGACCTACGGCGGCAGCGGCATGTGGAAACAACGTTTTGCTTTAAAACTGAACACATCCGAAGGTGAAACCAAGGACGTCTATATTTCGCCCATCCAGTTTAATGAGGCGACTCATGAATATGTAACCTATCATGCCAGTTCCTGGTATGATGGCAGCAACATGCCAATCTATACTTCGGCTACAACTTTAGCGGAAGCCGCGGGTAATTCCAGAAGCCTTGCCAAAGGTTGTTCCGGATGCCACGCAACGGGTTTAACGCTTGATCAAACGACAAATGGCGAATGGGTTGCACATCCCGCCGGTGTTAGCGATGAATCCCTTTATGACGGAAACCCAAGCTATTTTGACCTCGATGGCGACGGTAGCCTGGACCAAATCAATACCGGTTGCGAACGCTGCCATGGTCCCGGTTCCGAGCACGTTAATAACCCAAGTGATTCCACACTTATAATCAATCCGGGTACATTTACACCGACAGAAGCAACAAATCTATGCGGCATGTGCCACTCCCGCGGCGTCAGTAAGCCAAACGGAACATTCCATTTTGCCTATAATGACGATGCCATGACCAGTTGGACGCCCGGTGATATGGTTGCCGATTATTACACCGATGGCGGCGGTTACTGGGGCGACGTTAACGACAGCACCGAGTTTCATAGCTCAAAAAAACACCATCAGCAGTTCAGGGATTTTGAACAGAGCGCTAAAGCCAATTTTGTATATCATCAGGTTACCTGCTATGAATGCCACGATCCTCATGGTTCGGCCAATGAGCACATGATTGTTGAAGAAGTTGAAGAAGAAGATGCCAATGGCGATCCGATTATCATCCCGACCGAACCGGACAACAACACCCTGTGTTTGTCCTGCCATGCGACTCATGGCCCTTTTGCGGATATCTCCAAAGAAATGGTAGCCGACTATGCTAACAACATCACCGCAATCGGAACTACAGTAACTGCACATACACATCACCCGTATGACCCTGAAGGCAATGCATCCTCCAGATGTACAAAATGCCACATGCCCAAAACCGCCAAGAGCGCTATTGAGTATGATATTCATTCTCATACGTTTGAACCGATTCCGCCACAGAAAACAAAATTGTATGCCATGCCTAATGCATGTGCTGTCAGCTGTCACCGCAAAACCACATATCCAAACTTTAATATTGCCGGTATGGATCTGGACAAAATTGGTGACTGGACAGAAGCTACTGATCTTGCACTTGCCGATACCCTGATGCATTATTATGGACCCAATGGCATCTGGTGGCAATACAGTGTAACCGCTTTGTCTGTTGCAGGCGAAGGCAGGCCAACACAGTTTCAATTGGCACAAAACTATCCTAACCCGTTTAACCCAGCTACAAGCATCCGCTTTGATATACCAAAAGCCACGCATGTAACTTTGACCATCTTTGATATCACAGGCCAGAAAGTTAAAACCCTGCTTGATCATGAGTTGGTCCCTGCCGGTACACGGGTTGTGAAGTTTGAACCATATAATCTTGCTTCGGGTGTATATTTTTATCGCCTTGAAACAGATAAATATGTAAGTTCCAAAAAAATGACTTTCCTTAAATAGTGTCATTTGACCAGAGGATGAATTGAAGCCTTGTAGATTAGGTTTTT
>CAYWBI010000003.1:48742-91197 GCA_964456445.1 uncultured Calditrichaceae bacterium | reverse complement strand
ACCGAAAACCGGAATTATAACGCTGCATGGCGTCTGATTTATAGTTATTTTCCGCCGCAAAAAAATAACGGATGGCGCCATTTGCCAGCGGGCCGCCAATGGATGCTGTAATGATCCGCTGTCCGTACGAATACGTATTGAAAAAAGTCTGGCCCTGTGTCACAAAGCCATCGCCCTGTACATCCAGATGGGCTTCGAAACGCTTGCCCCCCTTTTTAATCCGCGCCATGATGGCCGCTCCACCGGCTACCGCTAAGCCGGATGGCGTATGATCAACGAACAAGTTCACCCCTTCCAGCGCGGAGGGGATCAGATAGATGCCGTTTCCGCCCGTCATGATATCATTGGAAAAGGCACCGTCCAAAAAGTAATTATTTAAAGAGGGCCGCCCCCCGCGGATATTGAGTTGATCGTCCAGCAATGTTACACCTTGCTGCAAGGCCAAAATATCTTTGATATCATAGTGGGGGTTGGAACTGATATATTCTGCGCTTAGCGTTTGCACATCCGGATATTCCAATGAAAATGAACTATCCGTTTCCTGAGCAAAAACAAAAAAGGGCAACAGGAGTATCCAATACTTCATACAATTAACCTGTGATTAATCATAAACAATCAAATGTACGGAATTTAATAGGCCAGTTTTATCCCGGCGAAAATTTGCCGTGGACGGCCGAATAGTTCTTTACCAAGAAGGCTGCGGTAGGCATTTCCGTCACGCTGAACAACAGCCTTGTAAAATTCTTTAAATTCAGGGCCATAACGGTTACTTAATTCTGCCATAGTAGAATTTTCAAAAGCACCGTCATCCGTGGCGGAACCAGTCGTTTCATAAACATTTATAACATTTTTACGGTTAAACAAATTGGTTACCCTCAGGAAAAAGGTCAAGCCCAGTTTCTCGCTTATTTCAATCGATTTATCCAGGCTTAAATCGGTATTTATCACCCATGGCGTGGTAGAGGCATTGACAGGTTCAACATAATTCTTGTAAGTATAAGGTGTCATTAAATCCACCCCGGCATTATAAATGGAGGAAATATCATGCGGAAATATAGATTGCAGAGTATAGGCATGCCCGCTGTTGAAATTGACAAATAAATTAAAATGACTATCTGCAAGCCAGTTCCCCCATTTTTGCTTCCTGAAAATATAATTTAGGATCAAAGCACCACTATGTGCGCTTAGATTATCAAGCGGACGGATAGCATCGGTAAAGCGAAAATTTCTTATTTGGGAATAAATAGATTTATCGCTCTGCCTGCCAAGCCCGTTTTGATAGCTGTAATACATCTGTGCCCAAAGATCGCCTAAATGATTAAACGATAAACTTAAATCCAGTCCATAAATATTTGCTTCATCCCTATCGCTATATTTTATATATCTTGGGACAAAAGATAATGTGCTGGACCAATGGATCACCTCCACGCCACTTAAACTTCTATAATTATGATAAAATATTTCTCCAGTCAGCGTCAGCCCTGCTCCTGTTAAATACCATAAACCAGCATTTATTTTTCTTGAGTCAATTGGTTGAATCGAGCTAACCGGAGCAGGTATTGATGAAGATGAAAGGTGATGCACTATAGATCGATCACTTCTATAATACTTATTTAAGGTAGTTGGCTGTGAGGCCTGTACATATTCGCTAAAAAGTAGCAGATGATTGTTTAAAGACCGCTTTATTGAGATATAAGGATTATAGCGTACTGCTGTTTTTCCTTTTTTCCAGTTATCGCTGTTTATACCAAATCCCGTAAATGTTGGACGAATATTCGTGGGGTCTTTTAGGATTTTATTGTTAAAATCAAAATAATCCATCCTAAACCCGGCACGAACGGTCGTATGCTGAAAATGATATGTATCCTCAATAAAGGCAGAGCTAAAAAGCGGCCGAATCGGTGCAAGAACAGCATCACCCTCATTATATGTTTTTTGCTTATTTATTTCCTGGCCATACACGTCATAACCATATGCATCTAATCCCCCATTACGAATCCAGCTATACACTGAAATATCCTGATAACGACCAACTGTTTTTATGCCAATTTTATCACCATATTCCGGAGGAGCAGCATAAAACATAACGCTCGGAGAAATAGAGTAATGACGAAGGGTATAGGAACGTACACTCAAGCCTGAATGCAACAGATGTCGCTGTCCGAGTTTCTGCTCAAAATCCAGGCTGCTAAAAATGCTGATTTGGCTGTTTTTCGAATAGCGTCCTTGAGGCCTACCTTTTGTACTGAAGCTTAAATTGTAAATGGATATATTATATTGAGGTCTCCAGGCATCGCGGAAGGTAGCACCATGTTCCGCAACTTTACTGCTGTCATACCAGCTCATCCAGTCATTTCCCAAATAACTATCGCTGGTTTCGCTAAACCGCTTATAATATCCTGCCTGTACTTTTAAGAAAGAGGTTTTCCCAATTCGCCGGGAGAACTGCGCGGAGAGCATAGCGCTTTTAGTATCGAGAAGGGGAATGCGGTCATTAAAAATATGTAACCAGGGCCTGCTATCATTCTGCCGCCGCTCGCGGCTGGCGCTGCCGCTGATGCGCAAAGCGTTTCCCCAAAAATCAAAATCCAACGCGCCGTTTAGAGCATATAAATTCGACTGGCTGTGCGGTGTGTACCCCTGCGGAAAGCTGAGAGAAACAGTGGATGAACTGTTCTGCACCGGTACATTGTCAAACCGAAAACCGGAATTATAACGCTGCATGGCGTCGGATTTATAGTTATTTTCCGCCGCAATAAAATAATGGATGGCGCCATTTGCCAATGGGCCGCCAATGGAAGCCGTGATGATCCGCTGTCCATACGAATACGTATTGAAAAAAGACTGGCCATGTGGCACAAAGCCATCGCCCTGTACATTTAGATGGGCCTCGAAACGCTTGCCCCCCTTTTTAATCCGGGCCATGATTGCCCCTCCACCGCCAACCGCTAAGCCGGATGGTGTATGATCAATGAATAAATTTACGCGATCGAGCGCCGATGGGATGAGATAGACGCCGTTCCCGCCAAACATAATGTCGTTGGAAAAAACACCGTCCAAAAAATAATTAGTCTGTGCTGAACGCGCCCCGCGAATATGTATCTGGCCATCCAACAATGTTACACCTTGCTGCAAGGCCAAAATATCTTTGATATCATAGCGGGGGTTGGACGTGATATAGCCGGCGGTTAGTGTTTGTACTTCTATGCCCGGCAGAAAAAACACACTGTCTGCTTGCTGTGCATAAACAAACAGTGGGAAAATAGCACATAATAATAAATATTTCATATCGACCTCCTGTAAACCGTGTTTAAGACAGGGGTAATAGTTCGTGTTTTATTATCTTATGTCCCTATGCAGAATAATATATCAGGATAATATATCAGGATAATTTTATATTCGTTGACAAGTTTTAAAATATATATTTTTCTGGGTAAATTTAATATACAATCGAATTAATGAAAAATCCTAACATAAATTATATAGTGTATGTTTTATTGAGTGAAGGGCAGAATAGAAAGGATAATTTTCAATAATTGGTTTATGGTTTTGCCCTTTTATATGAATATTATCCCGCTCTTTCTTAAATTTGGCAAGTCGATAGTCTGCCAGATATCCAAAAGACCGGAAAATTACATTCCTACCCGGCAATTAAAAAAGATTGGACATTGCATGAACGAAAACATCATAATGGGCCTGGCCGCCGTAATCATCCTGGGTATTGCATCACAATGGCTTGCCTGGAGGCTACATTTGCCATCTATCCTGATTTTGCTTTTGGCCGGTTTTGTTGCCGGACCGCTGACCGGCTGGTTGCAACCCGCGCTCATCATGGGCGATTTGCTTTTTCCCTTTGTATCCCTTGCAGTGGCCATTATTTTATTTGAAGGTGGTTTGAGTCTGCATCTGGAAAAACTACGTGGTCTGGAATTCTCTGTAATCCGTTTGATTTTAATAGGTGCACTAATCACCTGGGCACTGGCAACCACCGCGGTCTATTTTACATTAAACTGGCCATTTAATTTATCCCTGCTTGCCGGTGGAATTTTTATCGTCACCGGCCCGACGGTGGTTATTCCTTTGTTGCGTTATTTACGTATCTCCGGCCGGGTCGGCGCATTAGCACGCTGGGAAGGAATAATCAATGACCCCATTGGTGCAACGGTTGCCGTCCTGGTATTTGAGAGCTTGCTTAGCGCAGGGGGACAGCAAACAATGTGGCTGGTAATCAGCGGCGTGTTAAAGACCATGGTGCTGGGAGGGCTTTTCGGCCTGGGGGGTGGTTTTTTATTAATATTGATCCTTAAACGTTTTTGGGCGCCGGACTACCTGCAAAGCCCGCTTACTTTGATTATGGTGCTATCCGTCTATGTTCTTACCAATCACTTCCAGGCAGAGGCCGGTTTGCTGGCCGTAACATTAATGGGTATTGTTATGGCAAACCAAAAATCCGTACCGCTAAAAGGGATCATTGAATTCAAGGAAAATCTGCAGGTACTGTTGATCTCCGCATTATTTATCCTATTGGCCGCGCGTCTGCAACTAAGCGACTTCCAGGCATTGGATATGCGTAGTTTATGGTTGTTGGGGGCGCTAATTTTTATCGTGCGGCCCATGGCGGTTTTTCTTTCCACTTTTCGCAGCGAGATCAACTGGAAAGAAAAAATCCTTCTCACCTGGATGGCTCCGCGGGGTATCGTTGCCGCGGCAGTTTCGGCAATTTTTTCACTCGAGCTGGTCAATCGTGGCATTCCCCAGGCACAGGAGTTGATGTCGGTTACTTTCGTGATTATAGTGGGCACGGTGGGTTTTTATGGACTCACCGTAAAACCACTGGCACTACGTTTAAAACTTGCCGTCCCAAACCCACAGGGTGTGCTTATCGTTGGTGCACATTCCTGGTCGCGCGAAATAGCTTTGGCTTTGCAAAGTGCGGGGTTTAATGTTTTATTGGCCGACACCAACTGGCAAAATGTAACGCATGCCCGTAATGCCGGATTAGCGGCCTATTTTGGTAATGTCCTTTCCGAGGACGCCAAGAATGAACTCGATCTGGCTGCCATTGGTAAATTGATGACCCTTACGCCAAACAGGGAAGTAAACCATCTTACTTTTGTCCATTTTATGGATTTGTTTGAACAGGCCGATATGTATATGTTGACCGAAGTGTCAAATCCACAGGCCGCAAAAAAAGCCATTTCCATGGAGCTTGGCGGACGTATCTTATGGGGCAACGATATTTCTTTCGACTTCCTTAACAATGCCTTCCGTGCCGGTGGACAGATAAAAACCGTTCGCATAACAGAGACATTTAGCTATGATGATTTTTTGACCCGGCATAATAATAATGTCGTGCCTCTTTTTCTGATTGATGAGAAGGGAACACTTTTGGTGTGGACAACGGATATAAATATTGAAGTGGGACCGGGGCAAAAAATTATTGCCCTAGTGAATGAAGCATAGCACACGCTCTATGATCAGTTGGAAATAAAATTACCTTTTTTTATCGTGTTCATTTGCTGCCATAAAATATTAATGGTACGTGAATCAATTTCGCGGCTGCAAATTACCTGTGCTTGAACCAAATGGGTTTGTGCCTCGAGAAAGCGTTGAATAAACCATTCACGGTTATCATAATGATTGCGGCTGTTGAGAAAATTTTTTGCATTCATAAGATGTATGTCCATCTGCATTTGACGATTGCGGGCCTGGTAGTATAAATTCAGCATAAATGTTCCCATAATCGATACCAGAACAATAAAAGCCATGAAATCCATTTTGCCTCCTTTGTTTACTTAGAAGGTCGGTAGTTGCCGGGGAATATTAAATGCGATTTATGTAAAATATTCCATGAATTTTTAGAATTAAATACAGATTGAATGTTAAAAACGTCAGAAGATATTCTTTTTATGACTGAAACCAAACCAATCATACGCTGTGAAATTATTAAGCGCTATAAACGTTTTTTAGCCGACGTCCGTTTTGCGGATGGACGCCTGATCACCGTACATTGTCCTAATCCGGGCAGAATGAGCACGTGCTGGGAACCGGGCTGGCCGGCAATTATCAGTGATAGCGAAAACCCTAACCGCAAGTTGCGTTACACACTCGAGATGACCCATAATGGTACATGTTGGATTGGCATTAACACACACAAAGCCAATGACCTTGCGGAAGAAGCTATTCAAAACGGTGTAATAACTGAACTTGGGGAATACAAACATATAAGTCGCGAAATAAAATATGGCATGAACAGCCGGATTGATTTGTTATTGCAAAACCCGGCCGAACGCTGTTATGTGGAAGTTAAAAATGTTACCCTGCTTAACGCAGGCAACTATCAATTCCCGGACGCCGTAACGGTGCGCGGGCTGAAACATCTGCACGAACTGATGCAGGTAAAACAAACGGGCCATCGGGCGGTTATGCTGTTTGTCATACAGCGTTCGGATGGAAGGGTTTTTGAACCTGCGCGGCAGATTGATCCTGCCTTCGCCTCAGGGTTAATGGATGCCTGTACTTCAGGTGTGGAAATATTGTGTTATCGGGCAGATGTCCAGCCGGAGAAAAGTACAATCGTTGAAACAATTCCTTTTCAGGTTTGAATGTATATAAAACTGAGAAAAGATAGTTCCAAAAAATACCAGCCAATAGGATGTGCTCCCGTCAAGTTACCTAAAATGTCCGTTTATTCGTTACCGGAAGCCGGGTCTGTAAATGGGGTAAATGCATTGGATATTATCCGGCAAATCACTAAAAAAAGAACTTTACTATGAAATTGAAAGATATTTGTATCATTCTTGTAAACCCGGAATCACCGGGCAATATAGGCGCGGCGGCCCGGGCGATGAAGACATCCGGTTTGAGCGATATGCGTTTGGTCAATCCATGTGAAACCGATCATGCCGATGTGCGCAAGCTGGCACATCGTTCGTGTGATATCGTTGACACGGCCGGTCATTATGCCGATTTAAATGATGCACTTGCTGATTGTCACATTGTAATTGGTACCACCATGCGCAGGCGGCATAATAAATTTCCAAATTTTAACCCGGATGAAGCTGTTGAAAAGGTATTCGAACTTGCGGACGGTCTGCGCGCTGCCTTTGTCTTTGGCAATGAACGCAACGGTCTTACCAATGAACAACTAAACTTTTGCGGCATCCATTCCACAATCCCAACCGCCACTCAAAACCCGGCGCTGAACCTCTCTCAGGCCGTGATGCTTTTTGGCAATATCATCTACCGCCGATCTCTGCAACATACGCCGCAGTACCAGTATCAACCCGCAGCCCAGCATGAATTAAAGGCATTCTATGACCATTTGGAAAAAGCCATCCGTGCAACAACGTTTAAGCCGAGAGATGACATGAAAACTTTTCTTTCCCGGTTTAAGCGTCTGATCGGACGGGCCCAGCCCGAGCAGAGGGATATAAATATGCTGCATAAAATCATTCAAATATTGGAGGCTGGAAAATATACAAAGGAAGAATAGAACTTTGCCTGCCACTCTGCGTATGTGAGTAAAAAATATTTATACTCAATCAACACTTCCAAAGGATTTGTTGTAACGCGAACTTTAATCGATGCCGAATGCCCGGCAAGATGTCTGATCGTGAGCCTACGGGCTTTGAACGGAACATGTAGCGTCTGACAGGATTTTCTGAATTATGTTTTTGACAAATATCCGTTTGTAAAAATGCATGTATCCCGATCGAAGGTATTTTAATGATTGGTTATGTCTTTTCACACCCACTTAACTGTTTTTTGAACAGGAGGAATTCCCTTATGAAAGCAAAATTTATCCTATTGTTTTTTATACTAACAGAATTGTTGCTTGCCGGAGACCTGCAAAACGGGATCAGCCTTCTGAAGGATAAAAAATATGAGGCTGCGGAAAAGGTGTTTCAAAGCATCCTGAGCGACAACGATACAAGCGCGGCCGCCAATTATTATCTGGCGCGTATCAAATATATCCAAAAAGATTTTGATGCGGCCTCCGATTATGCGGAGCGCGCGGTTGAATTAAATCCCCAAAAGGCCAATTACCATTTTTGGTATGCCAATGCCCTGGGCGCCGTGGCCCAGGATGCCAATGTATTTAAACAGGCCTGGCTGGCGCCAAAAATTTTAGATCAATTTAAAAAAACCATTGAGTTGGATTCTACCCATATCGGTGGCCACGTTGGTGCGGGAAATTTTTATGTGATGGCCCCGGGGATTATGGGCGGGGATATTGATAAAGCACGAGATGAGGCCCAAGCCCTTATACGGCTGGGGTCAGAACGGGGCCGGTGGTTGCTGTTGGCAATCGCTCAAAAGGAAGGCGATTTCGAACACGCAGACAAACAGTATGAACTTCTTGATAAAAGCTTTAACGATTCTACGGGAAACCCGGGGTTCTATAACAATTATGGCTACTATCTGATAAAACGAAAGAACCCGCTCAAAGCAATCAAAATGTTCAAGCGTCTGGTTCGGCTTTCGCCAAACAATGCAAATTCCTATGACAGTTTAGGGGATGGTTTCCGCGCAGCAGGTCAGTTAGATTCAGCCCTGGTAGCTTATAAAAATGCCTTGCGGATTGATCCAGGTTTTAAGGAATCGCAAAAGAAATTGGCGGAAATTCAAAGCAGGAAATAAAAAAAGCCCCCGCCGGAAGCGGAGGCCAAAGGGATATTAATCCACCCAGTCTGCGATAAAAATGTTCGTATCGTGAGGCTTGGCGTTAAAACGGTTGGATTCAAAAACAAGTTTTTTCCCATCATGGGTAAACATCGGAAAGCCGTCAAATTGATTAAAAAAAGTCACCTGTTCCAAACCGGTACCGTCATCATTGATCATCCATAAGTTAAATACCGGACGGCGTGGATCTGTGCTGCCAATATTTGAACAAAAGATAATACGCTTGTTGTCAGGATGATAAAAAGGTGCGAAGTTGGCGAATTTATTATTTGTGATCTGATGTTTATTCCCGCCATCGGCATCCATGACCATCAACTGAAAAGTACTGGGCATAATCATTTCCTCTGACAGCAGGTCTTTATATTTTTTCTTTGCTTCATCGCTGTCCGGGTGATAAGCACGGTAACAAATTTTCTTGCCATCCCAGGAAAAGAACGGTCCGCCGTCATAGCCAAGTTCATGTGTAAGCTGTTTTAAATTGCTGCCATCGATGTTGCAGGTGTAGATATCCAGGTCGCCATTACGTGTGGACGTAAAAACGATTTTATCACCGATGGGCGATATGGTCGCTTCCGCGTCATAACCGGGGGCGGGCAGAAAAGGCTGGATATTGCTGCCATCGGCATTCACCTTGTAAAGCTCAAAGGAATTGTAAACCTTCCATACATAGCCTTTAGACATATCCGCCGGCGGCGGGCAATCCGCTGATGTTGCGTGTGTCGATGCGTAAATTATTTGTTTGTCCCCCGGTAAAAAATATGAGCAGGTGGTACGTCCCATGCCGGTGCTGACCATTTTTTTATCCGAGCCATCGATGTTCATGGTAAATATCTGGTCACATTTCAGATCGCCATGAGTTGTTTGGTAGCTTAACCTTTTTTCATCAAATGAAAAATATGCTTCGGCATTTTCGCCGCCAAAAGTCAGTTGTTTAACATTGCGCAGATGTTTTTCCCGGGCAAAGCGCATACTGTCCGCGCTGGCGTCATAGGCCTTCGGCGCCGGTGTTTTTTTGCAGCTTGCCAAGAGAACAACGGCAACAAGCCCCAATACAGAAATCAATCGCATAAAAATCTCCTTAAATATGTATGGCCTCGCCCTCGGCTGCCAAGGCTGCTTCCATGATCATCTCGGACAGTGTGGGGTGGGCATGTATGGTTTTTCCAAGCTCGATGGGCGTAGCTTCCAATGCTTTGGCCATACCGAGTTCGGCGATAAGTTCGGTGGCCTCGGCGCCAACAATATGTGCGCCAAGCAATTCACCGTACTTTTTGTCAAAAATAAGTTTTACCATGCCTTCGCTTGTTCCAATGGCACGGGCTTTACCTGATGCGCTATAGGGGAATTTCCCGATCTTTATGTCAAATCCTGCCTCTTTGGCTTTAGCCTCGGTCAGGCCAATACTCGCCACCTGTGGCTGACAATAGGTGCAGCCGGGAATGCTGTTATAGTCCAACGCATGGCTTGGCATGCCGGAAAGTTTCTCCACACAGACTGTCGCTTCGTGAGACGCCACATGTGCTAGCAGGGGCGGCCCTATAATATCACCGATGGCATAGACACCGGATACATTGGTCTGGTACCATTCATTGACTTTTATAAAGCCACGATCCTGATCAACGCCAATGTCTTCCAGGTTAATGTTTTCCACATTGCCCCGGATGCCGATCGCCATAAGCGCTTTTTCAGCGCTTAAAACAGTGCTTTTACCCTTGTTGCTTACGGTCACCTGAACGCTGTTCTTAAGTTTTTTTACGCCTTCCACCTTTGTGGACGTCATAATTTTAATACCTGCTTTTTTAAAACTCCGTTCAACAACCCTTGAGATGTCCTTATCTTCGATCGGTAACACCTGGTCCAACATTTCCACCACAGTGACCTCTGTGCCGATGGAGTTATAAAAATAGGCAAACTCAATCCCTATGGCACCGGCCCCCATAATCACAATCGACTTGGGTTGTTTCTCAAGTGACATGGCCTCTTTACTGCTGATGATTATATTACCATCAAACTCCACACCGGGGATGCTGCGTGGCCGCCCACCCGTGGCGATGATAATATGTTTAGCCGTAAAGGCTTGTTTTTTGCCGTCAGCGCCGGTTACCTCCAGCGTATGTGCGTCTTTAAATGCGCCATTGCCTTTTATTACATCTATCTTGTTTTTCTTCATTAAAAACCCGACACCTTTTGAATTGGTATCAGCAACACTCCGGCTACGGGCAATCACGGCCGAAAAATCGATCGTGCTCTTTCCTGTCTTTATCCCAAAACTTGCGGCATGTTGAAACTCTTCAAACATTTCTGCGCTTTTAAGCAGGGCTTTGGTCGGGATACAGCCCCAATTGAGGCAAATGCCCCCAAGCCGGTCACGCTCGATGAGAGCTGTTTTCATTTTTAATTGTGATGCCCGGATTGCGGCAACATACCCACCGGGACCGGAACCAAGAACGATAACGTCATATTGCGACATAAGATCTCCTGATACGATTTATAATTTCAATGTGATTAAGGAAAATACAAAAAAGAAAGCACTGTATGCCATAGAAAAATATCTATAAACAAGGTATGGCAAAGCAATGCCTAAAAAAGATTTTGGGCTTTTGACCATCGGCATTAAAATTTATCATTCTTCAATCGCTGCCCGATGATCAATTTCTCTCGTGATGAATAAACGCCGGACAGGGAACGCTGATTTTTAAAAGTAGGACAAAAAGAATCCGTCCCTGGCAAATAGGTTGAAGATAAAACCATAGTTATGCAACAATGAACAACCATGCCGGTCAGAATTTGTTTTATTTACCAGGAGATATCAATCAGCTAAAAGGAAACTTGGGAAATAAGCGTGTTAATGCACGGTATTTGTGCCGGGGTGGAAGAAAAAACTGTCAATGGCCGGATTCTTGTCCGCATTGAAAATAAGCATATTGGCGATCCCCTTAATTTCATCAAGGGTAATATTTGTTGAGCCCATGGAAAGCGCCCGTTCAATGACTTCTTCCATGTCATTTTCGTTTAATATACCGAGTTGGTGCAGCTGCAATAAATAGCCGTAGCCATCGGGGTGGATAATAAGTTTTTCCAGATCATGCAAAACCCGGATGGAACTATCCTGATAATGTACTTCCTGGTCTTCGGGAATATCCGGTTTTTGCAGATGATTAAAGATCCACGAGAAAGCCAGGTTTATTTCGCTTTCGGTGTATCCCCGGGCGATAAGTTGATCGGAAAGATCGTCATATTGCTCCTGTGGCATATCCTGAAATTCCTCAAGAAGATAAACAATAATTTCAATAATGCGTTCTTGCATGGCGCTGTGTTCCCATAATAAAAATTTAAGCTAATTTGTTATTGGGCAAATTACAATTTTTTTTCACTGTTTAACGGATAAAAATTCTATCCTGATAAAGATTTATATGATGTGCATGATAAACGGTGCTTACCAAAGACTGGACCCGTTAATCTTTAAGCCGCATGTCCTCAATGGTTAGTTGAAGACGGCGTGAACCACGGAAAATATTGATGTTCATCCTAAAAACAATATCGCAGCGGAGCCCGGGTTTGAGCAGGTCTTTATATTTTCCCCCGCCCCACCAAATACATTCAAAGTTTTGATTGCCTTTGCGCAAAACAAATTTTATATGCTTATCCATGCTCAGGGTGCGCAGATCGCGGATATAACCATCTTCAAGTAAAAAAAGGGGCTCCGGACTTGTTTCGCCAAATGGGCCAACGGACTGAATATGCTGGGTGGTGATTTCGTTTATCTGATCAATATCGACCAGGGAATCGATTTCCAGCTCGTCGATGAAATCATCGTTTTTTAATTTTTTGTTCACATAAGATGTGAATTCTTTCTTAAAAAGAGAAAATTTATCCCATGGAATAGTAAGCCCTGCCGCTTTATGATGCCCGCCGTAAGTCAGGAACAAATGACTAAAACGTGTAAGCGCCTCTGTGACGTGAAAGGCTTCAATACTCCGGGCCGAGCCCACAAAGTTTCCATCCTGGTCACGGGTAAAGGCAAAGGCCGGTCGGTTAAATTTCTCTTTTAGCCTTCCGGATACTAAACCAATCAAACCGGACTGCCATCTGTCATTTTCCACGATGAGCACCTTATCCATGGGAGCGTCATCTTCTACAAGCTGTATGGCCTCATCCAAATAACCCTGTTGCAACGTCTGCCGCTGACGGTTGAGCTTATCCAATGCAACGGCCCATTGTTGCGCCCTGTCGGGTATTTCTTCGATGAGTAACCTTACGGCCAGGCCCGCATCATCCATGCGTCCGGCGGCATTTATCCGCGGTGCAAGAAAAAAACCGACGGTAATGGGGGTTATAACGTCGCTCTTGACGCCGCTTATCTTTTTTAGTTCGATAAGACCCGGCTTTTTGGTATTGCTTAAAACCTTCAGACCAAATTTTACAAGCGCATAATTTTCATCACGGATGGGCATCACGTCTGAAATGGTTCCCATGGCAACCAGATCAAGATGGGTTAAGAGGAAGGCCTTTATGGCATCATCGGAGAGTAGCTTTTTGCCCAGCGCATAACACAGCTTAAAGGCAACGGTAACACCGCAAATGGTTTTAAACGGATAATCTGAATCACTGCGATTGGGGTTTATAACCGCCGCTGCATTTGGCAAAACACCTTCCTGTAAATGGTGATCGGTAACCACCACATCAATACCAATTTCACCGGCATAATCGATGGCTTGATTGGCGCTTATGCCATTATCCACGGTGATAATCAGTTTGGCCCCGAGTTCCCGTGCCTTATCCACCCCGGCTGTGCGCAGCCCGTAACCGTCTTTTTCCCGTAGCGGCACCAAATAATCAACCGGATAGCCAATGGCACGAAAAAAATAAATCATTAAGGCCGTTGATGTGACGCCATCCACATCATAATCACCGTAGATGACAATTTTTTCTTCATTGTTGACGGCTTGTAAAATACGTTCAACACCCTTTGCCATATCGGGCAGCTTTTCCGGCGCGTGCATTTTATCCGAAAGACGGAACGGCTCCATGTGGTCGGAGGGTAAATCCCTGTTTTCCAGGAGGACGTCAATGATCGACAGTTGTGTATTGTTATTTTTAACCAGCCATTTTTTACGTGGCAGGGAGATCGGTTCCGGTTTGTTCAAAATATACGTTCCATGTGAGGATGTGAAAAAAAGTCAACGGCTGTAATATTTTTAGACTAAACATCAACTTACGTATTCTCACGCATAAATTTCAAAATTTCCCGCAAAAAAGGCGATGATTTATGTGAACGACCGGAACGGTGTTTGACAGCCGTTAAAAGGACTTCCTCTTTTGCCCGGGTAATGGCCACATAAAGAACACGTTTTTGCTCATCCATTTTCTGCGCGACCGAACGTTCATCGTCGTCGTCGGTTTTATAGGTGAACCAACTGGGCATGTTATCATCTTCCAGACCGATAATAATAACCTTACGGAATTCCAACCCCTTGGCCGCATGGATGGTCAGCAGGGAAACTGCTTCTACGGGTTTGAGCCGGTCCTGTGGGTTCAGCAGGGTTATAACCGATAAGAATTCCGCGATGGCTTCATTGGCTTCAAGATGATCAAAGGATTTGGCCATTTCCAGGATGCGGTTTTTAAAGTCATCCCCGGAGTTAAAAAGGGTTGTCTCAATAATGGTCATTCCGGCAAAGGCCTGTAAGCCACTGCGCATGGCACTAAGGCTTTTGTTAAATTTTTGGCAGTAGCTTCCAAGCGCAATGGCGTAAGGGGAAAGAAGTTTGGCTATCCCTATGTTAAAAAGCTTTTTATCCTCGGCGATGGTTGTGGAACGCTGGAGAAAAATAGCCAAAGCAAGATATTCCAACAAATCTTCACCCGCGCGGTCACGTTCACGGCGGGTATCTTCCTGCAATAAAATTAAAAATATTTCATTTAGCACAATTACATCATCCAATGCCCGGTGCCTGTTGCCTGGGTCAAGCCGGAATTTATCGGCCAGCGCATCAATGGAATTTCGACTGTTTGGATATAAATGGCGTGCCAGGATAAGCGAGTCATAGCGGATATTGGACGGCTTTTTTTTGTCAAATATCCGGCCATAACGGTTGATGATGCGGAAATCAAATTCATGACCATTGTGGGCAATAAGCATGTCATCGGCAATAAATTCTTTAAACCGTGGCCATACTTCCGCTAAAACGGGTGCATTTTGCAGTTCTTCATCGCTGATATGATGGACAGCCTGTGCCGCTGCTTCGACGGGCATTTGTGGGTTGACCAGCGTTTGAAAGGTTTCGGTCACCTTGCCTTGCCGCACCCGGACAGCGGCGATCTCAACAATGCCGCAGGTTTCCGTATCCCGGCCGGTAGTCTCCAAATCAAACACTACATAATCCGTGAAAGCCGGAGCATCCTGTACCAGAATATATTGAATCCAACGAAAAAAGGCGCTGATGGGCGAACGGTTTTTTCCTGAATACTTATTTGTAAAATCGTAGATTTTTCCCGGAAATGCAGGAGCGTCCATGGAGAGGTTAATCAATATGTCGGCTTTTTTTAATGACGAATTTTGCGAGGCATCAAATATATGAACCTCGTTATTAAACGCCTTTTGGGCCATTTGTGCCGCAAGATAGGATATGCCGCTGTTTTTATGATAAAACCATAGTCGTGCATATTTGCCCGGCAGCTTTAAAGCAGAAAAATCCAACGCTTCCAGTTTTGGCCATTCCAGCTTTTGTTCATCCGGGCCCATATCCGATACTATTAAATCCACGATTTGGCGAAAGGTAAAAAAGGATTTTAAATTTATCAGATTGGCAATCCGTCCTGTAAAGGTTGTCAATGTTTTTTGCCCTCCCGCGCCATCTTTATGAAGCGAGGCAAATTCGAACAGGGCAAGACGAAAAGTGGATTTTTGGTCATGCATCAGCGTCTGGATTTGTTTTGCTACAGAATAGCCGAGTTCCAGCTCCACCAACTCTTCAAGGATCAGATCGTCCAATGGGTCGCGGATAAGCCGCAAATAGAGCAACAGTTTTTTCATGGCAGGATTGTCCGCCAGGGCTTTGCCTCCTGCCCGTTGAAAGGGGATGCGCTGCTTAATGAATTGGTTCGTAAGAGGTTCACCAAAAATATGTCTTGGATACAGAACAGCTATTTCTTTTAATGGCACATGGTGCGTATCATGCCATTCACTGATTTTCTTTAAAATAAAATCGGTCTCTTCACCTTCGTTGTTAAAAAAGTACGATTGGATCTCATCAATAACCGCCATATTGTTAGCCTGAATAATTTTATTTGGCTCAACCCTTTCGGTATCCTGCACGACGTTGGATGCTATGCTGACAATCTTGCTCCCGGAGCGGTAATTAACCTCGAGAAAAATGGGTCTATCGATATGGAAATCGGTCATAAACTGACGGATATTTTGTGGATTGGCCCCACGCCAGGCATATATCGACTGATCGTCATCGGCCACAACAAAAATATTTTGACGTTTCTTTGTCAACAGACGGATAATTTCGTACTGTACACGATCGGTGTCCTGAAATTCGTCCACATGTACCGCCTGATACATATAGCGGTATTGTTCCACAATATCCTCCTCGCCCTGCAACAGGGATAATGTTTTTGTGATGATCATATTAAAATCGATCAGACGATGCGCCGTTAGATGTTTTTGATATTCTTCGTAGATCATTGCTGAAAACGGGGGCAGTTGCCTTCCCTTAAGACTATGACCATCGAAAGAGTTGCTGACGCCGCGGGCCGCCCTTTCCGGGTTTTCCCGTACGCGATCCTTTAACAGATCGCGGATCAGTTTTTGTCGGTAGTCATCATCACAGACGGTAAAATGCTTATGTAATCCCGCCCGTTCGTGGTATTTGCGCAGGATATCCAGACAAAAACTATGAATCGTACAGGCCTTTATTTTTGTGGCCTTTTCCTTTAAGACATCCGCAAGCCGGTTGGAAATTTCACTTGCGGCTTTATTACTGAATGTAAGCGCTAAAATATGTTGGGGAGGGATTTCATATTTATAGATTTGATAGGCAATACGGGCGATAAGTGTGCGGGTTTTTCCGGTTCCGGGCCCCGCCAATAACAGGACAGGCTCCTGTGGGGCTTCCACCGCTTTTTGCTGGGTTTTATTTAATTCGTTCAGAAATGTTTTTAAATACATACGGTGCACCTCGTGGACAGGTATTTTCGAAAGGTGTTAAAAGATATCTTATGGGAATAGCACAATCAAGTGGATGTTGCATTTTGTTTATGCAAGGCAGGCGTCTATCAAAAAACATTGCCAATGGTTTCATCATTCCCCTTTCATCGAACGATATTTGATATTTGTCGCAAGCTGAAAGAAGCTGATGCATTTTAGTTTGTTTAACGGACACTGCCTTGCGGAAATCAATACGCTTTCCATGATAAAAAAATCTGTCTCCAGGGGCGATAAAGCCGGATTGTTAACCCCCCGGAGATACATACGATTTTTACTTGTCTCATAATGCCTGTACCTGTACCGGTTTATTGTCGCGCGGGGATAAAGGACATGGCACGTTCGCTAAGCGCCAGGATCGTTAGTGAAGGGTTGACGCCGGGATTGGCGGAGAAAACCGAACCATCGCAAATAAGCATATTCTCATAGCCAAACACCCTGTTACGGTTGTCAATTACACCATCCGAGCGATCTGTACCCATGGAACAACCGCCTAATATATGGGCAGTGGTGGGGATGCCCAGCAGGGATTCGGTGATTAATGCCGTTGGCTTGCCATGAGCGCGTTTTGCAAAATCCCTGGCCATGGTTCCCGCTTCCGGGATAAAGGATGTGGCGGGTTTTCCCAAACCGGCCTTTGACCCCATACCAAACCATGTTTTTGTGAATCGTAATGTTGAATCAAGCGTTTGCATAAACAGTAAAATTTGTGTCTTTTGTGCCCAATCTTTTACAAAATGCGCACGGAAATTTTGAATAGGGTGAAATAGATAATCACCGATGAGTTTTATCAGTCGGATAAAAATATTGGGGCCATAAACAAGCGGCGCCATCAGTAAACGCCAAAAACCGGAACCTGCCGGATAACGAACAGGCTCGACATGACTGTTTGCATCCAGATGGTATATGGAGCCAATGGCGATGCCATCGGAAAAAACCGTGTCCTTATCAAAAGTTGTAACACCGGTAAGGCTTTCGGAATTGGTCCGGATGCCAAATCCCAGACGATCTGAAAGATTGGGCAGGGAGTTTTTTTTAAGCTTTAACAAAAGTTTGACCGTGCCGATAACCCCCCCGGCAAAGATTATGTTTTGTGTGGTATAGATGCCCCGCTTTTTTAAAAAACCGGTGGATTGTTTCCATTGCACGGAATAGCCGCTCTTACCGCCAGGGCCATTTAGGGTTTTTACATCATAAACTTCCGATTCCGCCTGGATAAGCGCGCCTTCTTTTTGGGCAAAGTAGAGATAGTTTTTATCAAGTGTGTTTTTGGCATTGTAGCGACAACCCAACATGCAACCGCCGCAAAAGGTGCATCCGCTTCGTTCCGGTCCCGCCCCGCCGAAATATGGATCGGCCACGGTTTTATCCGTTTCACCAAAAAACACTGCAACTTCTGTTTGCCGGAACTCACTGTTTTGTCCACGTTGCCCGGCAATATCCTGTAAAATAAGATCTCCGGCCATCAAACGGGGGTTAAGGGCCACACCCATCATTTTTTTGGCGGTTGCATAAAAGGGGGCAAGTTCTTTTTGCCAATCTGCCAGATGTGCCCAGCCCGGGCTTTTAAAAAAGGCCCCGGTTGGAACGGGGAGCGTGTTGGCATACACAAGAGACCCACCACCCACACCCACACCACTTAGGGTAGTAACATGACGGAAAAATGTAATTTTGAACAAACCGAAGAAACGCAAAAAAGGCATCCACAGCCAGCGTTTTAAGTTCCAGTTCCTCTTTGGGAAGTCATCTGCTTTTAACCAACGTCCTTTTTCCAAAACAAGAACCTTATATCCTTTTTGTGACAAACGCAAAGCCGAGACCGAACCACCAAATCCTGAACCGATGATTATATAATCATAGTCATGTGCCATAACCTTCTCCTAAAAGATGTCCGTTAATTGTGGAAATGTATCGATTTGTCTAACCCGGCCATCCATGGCAATCAGCTGTTCATTATCCATGTGCCAGGTATGGACATATGGAATAAATACGGCCTTCATGCCATTGCGCAGGGCCGGATTGATATCCGATTTAGGGCTGTTGCCCACCATGCAAGTCTGATCCGGTAAAAAGCGATGGTCACGGATAAGCCGGGCATAAAGCGCATCGTCTTTTTCGGGACAGATGAAGCACTTTTTAAAAAAATCTTTCAAACCGGATCGTTCGATTTTTAAAGCTTGCTCATTTTGCTGACCTTTAGTCAGAAGATACAGATCATACTTTTTTTGCAAGCTGTGCAGGGTGCTATCAACCCCCGGGAAGAGTTTTGGCGGAACGGTCCGGTGTTTATTAAATGCGGCAAGGATAATATTTAAATCGGATGGGCTTAAATGGAAGCGCTCCCGATAGCGCGCAAAAAGTGTTTGAAGAATATATTCAAAATTGTCACTTCCATAGCCCCGCTCGCGTACTACTTGTTTTTCTGTTGATAAAAATTCTTTATAGATTTTATTTTTATCGGCTCCGTTTTTGCAGAACCAATTTAAAAAATCTTGCGTAGCGCGTACAAAATAAATATTGTTGATCCATAAAGTGTCGTCTGCGTCAAAAATAATTTGCCGAATTGAGCTGAATGGCACATTCCCTCCTTGTTTATCACAATTTGATTGGGGTTCCATAACCGCAAGTTCATATTTTTCTAAAATACTCATTTTACCCTTTCCCCGACAAAATTATTGTGTAATATAGTTAAAAAAGGCCGCTAATAAGTGGTGGTCAAAT
Source organism: uncultured Calditrichaceae bacterium (assembly GCA_964456445.1). Classification (GTDB taxonomy): domain Bacteria; phylum Calditrichota; class Calditrichia; order Calditrichales; family J004; genus CAYWBI01. The sequence continues at coordinate 71,579 of CAYWBI010000003.1, read as the reverse complement.
AATTTTACAGGAAAATTTTATATGCGCCTAATCCCCCTTTTGCTACCCCTGATTTTATTAGTGGGTTTTATTCAAGATGGCGACGGGCAGACGTGCTGTTCCGCCGGAGCCCCGATTCTTTCCGCCCTGGAAGTAAATACGACCGCTGCAGGGCAATGGCAAATTGGTTTGCAATATGATTATAATGACATTCGGGATGTTTATAGTCAATCTACAAAGATAGAGGGTTTACGCCGCCGGGTTACCCAAACCGGCTTGCTGGATGTTTCCTTTGGACTGAACACGCATTGGGCCTTTACAGCTCTCTTTTCCTGGGTTCAGCATCACCGCCGTTTGAACCGCAAAAACATAAACGGCTCGATTGAAGGTCTTTCGGTCCGAGGCAACGGCGATGTATTGCTGATGACAAAATACACCATCGTGCCGTTGGATATTATCAACCAACGGCAACTGGCTGTGGGTTTGGGTATTAAGATCCCCCTGGGAAAGTCGGATTTACGCCAAAATGATATCTTGCTTTCGGCGGATATGCAACCGGGAACCGGTTCATGGGATTATGCCGGCTGGTTGTTCTATTCGCAGGGTTTTCGGGGCGCTGTTCCTTTTGTGTTGTTTTTAAATACGAGTTTTCGTCTGAATGGCACAAATAACCGTTTTCAGGTTGATGACGCCCGTTTTAACAGTTATCGATTTGGTAATGTTTTGTCTGTTACTGCCGGGGCGTCATACAATGCTTCCGAGCTTGTGGATATTTCGCTGCGGCTGCAAGTGCGCAATACGGTCCGTGATGAATTTGCCGGGAGCGCAATACCAAATACCGGCGGAACATGGGTGTATGCCAGCCCGGGGATAAACTTTAATATTAAACCTTTAACCATGCGGGCGTCGGTCCGCTTGCCTTTGTACCGGCAGTTAAATGAAATTCAGCTCAGCACATCGTATGTGATATCAACAGGTCTGATATATACCATAGAGTAAACGAAATGTTTTTAAAAAGTAAACAGGCAATTTTAAAAAAGGAGTATAAAATGCGGTTTTTATTTTTAATGATCACGGGGCTTAGTTTTTTATCCTGCAGTTCGGTTGACAACAATGGCACAGCCACCCAGCCTGATAATGGTGAATGGCTGATCCCTAAAAATAAGGTGATCGATGGCGGGCCGGGTAAGGATGGTATCCCTGCCTTAATAGACCCGGCTTTTGTTGATTTAGGCTCGGCCGGTTATATTAATGATGAAGACCTCGTCATTGTATTTCGTTCCGGTGAAACGGTGCGTTTTTATCCGCATAAAATTTTGGACTGGCATGAAATTATAAATGATGATATTGGCGGAATATCCCTTGCGGTGTCATATTGCCCTTTAACCGGCACGGCTATCGGGTTAAAACGAACGGTGGCGGTGAACGGCCAGAACAAAAACACAACATTTGGCGTCTCCGGTCTGTTGTATAATACAAACCTGATACTATATGATCGTCAAACAGACAGCTATTGGTCCCAGATGCGCAATCAATGTGTGGCCGGTCAACTTAAAGGCGCTCTACCGGAAAACTATACGCTGTTGGAAACAAGCCTGAAAACAGCCCGTGCATTTTATCCTCAAGCTCAGGTGGTTTCCAGTAATACCGGCGTTTATAGTGCATCTCAGTACGGTCGATATCCATACGGGGATTATCGAACCAATGATGATGCACTCCTATTTAGTGTAAGCAACGATGATAAACGTTTGCCACGTAAGGAACGGGTGCTAGGGGTTGCGGTGGGAACTGCGTCAAAAGCTTATCGCTTTTCTTCTTTTTCAGAACAAAACAGTATGATAAGCGACAATGTCGGGGGTACGGATATTGTTGTTTTAGGCAATAAATCATCTGGCGTCATGCTTGCTTTTGCCAATCGGTGGGCCGGTGGGGAAAAACTAACTTTTAGGGCTGTCAATGATGCGTCCAATCCTGCTTTGTTTTTAAAAGATAACTTCGGCAACATTTATGATGCATTGGGTTTGGCCGTGAGCGGCCCCAATAAAGGGAAGTCGTTACAGCAGGTGCATACCTATATGTCCTTTTGGTTTGCCTGGGGCGCTTTTCACCCGGAAACGGATATTTACTAAACGGCTGTTGCCGTAATTTCCGGTGGACCGGCCAAATTCATAAATCTTTTTCAGGCGCCAATGGTTCGCTGCTTGATATCCGTACGCATCATTTGTCGGGTTTTGAAGTCGTCGCGACCCCTCCAGCGCATATAACGGCAGGCGGGTGACTGTAAAATTAGAAATTATGCGGCCATGCAGGGTAGTTCAAGAATGATTGTTGTGCCGTGTCCTTCTGGAAATTGATCAATACTTTTGCTCTCCACGTCCACAGTCCCCCCAAATTCTTCTATAAATTTGCGGGTTAATGGCAGACCGAAACCCGTTCCGCTTTCACCATTCGTCCCGATACGATTGGTTTTGGCGTCCATTCGCCAGATGTTGTTCAATAATTCATCGTCCATTCCTATACCCTGGTCCGATATTTTTATGGTACAAGTATTTTTATCGTTGATGGCGGCGTCAATGCGGATGGTTGAGCCTTTTATTGAAAACTTTATGGCGTTGCTTAGCAGGTTATTAAACACATTATTTGTAAAAGAAACCTCGTCCACGAGGATTACAGTGTTATGTGTATGGCAACTTACTTCGAGGTTTAACTCTTTATCACACAGTTGATCGGAAAACAGGTTTTCGGCCTGTGCAATAACGGTTTGCAGTTTTAGCGGTTTTATGGTCAGGTTAAGTTTGCCGTTTTCTAAAGCGGCTTGTTTGTTCACCAGTTCAATAAGTCGGCTTTCCATCAGCGCGGCATTGTGGATGCGCTCCAACCATTTTTGTAATTTCGGGTTGTTGGCAACCTCCAATCTTGCCAGGTCCGCAGACCCGAGAATCATGGTGATGTAATTGCGCAGGTCATGGCTCAGGATATGTAGCAATGTTTCGCGTTGTCTGGAGATGGCGTTAATGATTTTATTTTTACGTTTTAGCATTTGGGCGACACCGGCGATTTTTCCCAGCGAATTATTTGTGAATATTATACCGGCCTGTAACAGGATGATAAACAATGTGATAAACTGTAAGCGGCTAAGCCAGCTAAAGTCGTCGTCTTTAAAATAGGAAACCATTTTGACTAGTGGTGTTCCGGCTTTATCCATAACAATTTCTTCACTGCTTTGGTAGCCTTTTAATTTAGGTGCACTACGATTCAGGGGAATAAAATTAACCGGATAACTGGTGATGCTACTGATTTCCCTTGCAAGTTCCCGGTTAATGGTCCTGAAAAATACAACCTTAATATTCTCATCATGGACCAATGGCTGATTTACATAACTGTACAAAATTGTGGTATGAGAAATTGGACAAGTATAAACGCCGCGCGAACTGCTATCGCTGATCAGGCAGATGCTCAGGCTGTCCTTGTCAATGAAGGGACCGCTTTGATACAGGATATCGGAATTGGAGTCGAGAATGATTTTTCCGTCGAGCCGGGCATTTGGTAATGCCGTGATCAAATCTTGTTTCGATAAGGTCCGTGGGAGAGTTGATATGTGCGATTCAATGCGCGCATAATCCTTAACTTCCTTGTCCAGGTTTGATACAATACGTTGCAGATACTTTTTGTGGATATTGCGTATCAGTGAAAATTTTTGTTCATAGGAGATGTTGATTTGACGCGAAAGAAAATAAACGCCGATGATTCCTGCTAATACAAGTACAATGGAAAAGGTTCTTATGTATTTGAGTTTCATCTTTATCTACTTTCCTGTTATATTTTTTACCTGTACATAATAAGGATCGGAGCGAATTAATAAAGAACGAATTGTTAATTTATATGTCACTTTTTTGTCCATCTCTGGCAATCGACGGTTTAATAGTTTCCGGGATGGTACTATTTGATTGAAAGCACAATCGCATATCAACAGATGGTTTAATCTCCGTTCTGTTTGTACCTTGTGCAAAAATTAAGGATTAAGGGTTTTGCTGCACAGAAAATCCCCATCTCGTGTAAACAGCGGGCAGATATAGGCTAATCCCCTGTATGTTTTCTCAATTATCACAGGAAATGCCCGATGATATTTTTGAACGAACCAGGAAAAGCATGAAAGCACAAATTCTTGTAATTGATGATGATAAGGCCCATCGTGAAGGTTTGGTCCTGCTGCTGCAGGCTTATAGTTTTTTGGTGGATCAGGCAGATGGGGCCATGTCGGCCATGGCGCTGATCCGTAAGAAATCCTATGATTTAGTGCTGACCGATTTTAAGATGCAAAATGTGGACGGCATGGAGCTGCTAAAAATGATAAATGATTTTGATCCCTTGCTTAAGGTTATCATGATCACAGGCTTCAGCTCTATTGAACATGCGGTCCAGGCCTTACATCTCGGCGCCATTGATTATATCCCAAAGCCGGTGGACCCACAAAAATTAAGAAAAGTTATCGAGCGTGTTTTACAGAAACCGGCGATGGACAAACCGGAAAAAATTCCACAACGCTATATCCACTTTGATGAAATTATCGGTAAATCCCGGGGGATAAAACAGGTGGTGCGAAAAATCCGTGAAATTGCCGATATTGAGGTGCCTGTACTTATCTTTGGTGAAAGCGGGACGGGAAAGGAGCTGGTGGCACGCGCACTGCATAAATCATCGTCGCGGAAAAATGGACCGTTTGTCGCGATAAATACCGGCGCAATCCCCAAGGATTTGATCAGTTCGGAGCTTTTTGGGCATGAAAAAGGCGCTTTTACCGGGGCCTCCGAACGGCGTAAAGGAAAATTTGAAGAAGCCGATGGTGGCACATTGTTCCTTGATGAAATAAGTTCGATGAGCGAAGGCGTGCAAATCGCTTTATTACGCGTGCTGGAAAATCATCAAGTTGAAAAGGTGGGCGGGGGCCGTGCCATTCCGGTGGATGTGCGCATCGTGGCCGCCACAAATGAGAATATGCTGGACCTTATTGCCGCCGGAACATTCCGCGAGGACCTTTATTATCGTATCAACGTTTATTCGATCGACTTACCGTCGCTTAATTCCCGCGCTGATGATATCCCGCTTATTTGCACCTACTTTATCCGTCAGTTTAATAAACAATACAATCGCCAGATCAGCAATTTTGATGAAGAATCACTCGAAATATTACAGCAATATACCTGGCCGGGAAACATCCGTGAACTTCGGAACATCGTCTTACGGTCGATGATTACCGCCCGGGAAACCATCCACAAAAAAGATTTGCCCGAGAGCATAGTTAAACGCATTTTGCCCGGACAGGAAATACGTTTTCCTGCCGGTACGCCTCTGCCGGAAATTGAACGGGAATCGATTGTCAAAACACTGCGGATGGCCCGGGGCAACAAACTGAAGGCAGCCCAGATGCTGGGCATTTCACGTCGCTCCCTCTATAATAAATTGGAAGAATATAAGATTGACGACACAGAATTCAATTAAGCTAAGCCCTGCCTGGCAAAATCTTTGTCGGGACAAAGATGCATTACAAAATCACATTTCCGAAAAATTGGCCCGGCATAAACCTGACCGGTTTTTATATAAAGACCCGCAGGGGGCAGTTCCCGCGGCCGTGCTTATCCCTTTGTTTTTTAAACACGGTAGTGCCCATATTCTGTTCACCAAGCGGAGCGAAAACCTGTCCCAACATAAGGGACAGATATCCTTCCCCGGTGGCGGCGTGGATGCCGCGGACAACAGTTTAAAGGCGGCTGCCCTGCGTGAAACCCGTGAAGAAGTAGGGTTAGACGAGCACGATGTGCGCATCCTTGGGCAAACCGATGTCTTTTTAACCAATAGCGATTATATCGTTACTCCGTTCGCCGGAATGATACCCCATCCATACGTTTACCGGATAAATGCTGCGGAAATTGATCGATTGATAGAAGTTCCATTGGAGCTGCTGCTGGCGGATTCAAACTTTTTTATAAAACAAAGGGAGCACAAGGGTTATCTCTGGCATATCCACTATTATACCTATAAACAAGATGTGATCTGGGGGGTAACAGGATTTTTACTAAGTAATTTTCTGTCCATAGTATTTGGCTTAAACCGGGTTACACGGCCTTAGTTTTATTGACGCTTAAATTTGGCGTCCAATCTTTGCCAAAGGGGATACGATTGGTTTTTGTCTCAATAAAACTTAGCCGTAGGCCATAAAAGCAAAGTTTACAAGCATAAGCAAGCTGCTGCTTTTAAGCTGGTGCACCAGCAGGTGTATGTATCTGCTGTGCCAGGCGATGGCTAAAAGATTTATCAGGGAAATACGCGGATAAGCGCAAATATAAACCTGTTGCCATTGGGGGCTGAATTTATCCTTAAAGCGATACAGTGATTGTGCATTGTAAGCAAAACGAAAAAACGTGCCTGCGCCATTTACGAGCATGGCGCGTATGCCGGCCCTGGTATTTTTTGAGACGATAAATGGTGCTTCTCCCAGGCTAAGAAAACAATAACCTTCGGTCCTTAGTGCCGTACACGTCGCAGCAATCAAAGCCTCCATAACGCCGACAGGCGCCCGGCGATGACGTATCATTAATTCCGTATGCGCTTTTTCGCTATGGCTGTGCGATATGGTTAATGCGGCCAGCCAATTGCCCCCCTCGTCTTCCCAGATAAAAGCAGGCGTAAGGCGTGAAGCATTGCCCCAAAACAAGTGACGCAATTGTGGCTTGCGGCCATGGACCGAATTGCGTTTCAAATGTTGCAGTTTTTTTATGTTTTCCGTATCCAACAAAAGCTTTTTTAATCGGCCATGTTTGTTGCCGCGGCGGATTAGGGCCCGGGTCGATTTTTTTAATGGCGTTGTCCTGTAGAGGGGCAGTAGCGCTTCCTGTCCTGTAGGGAGGGTGTCGAACCCTTTTTTCTTCAACTGATCGGCAATTTGAGGAGAACAGCCGCGCAAAAAAAGTCCTTTATGATCGCACAAAGCATCATCGATTATGGATGTAAAGCTACCTTTTGCCGGAATTTCGGCCAGGCTTAACCAATGGGTCTGTTTAAATAAAAGCGGAATAGATTGCAATCGGACCGTGGTGTTGATCCCGCGGATCCAACTCAATGGCAATTCCAACAAAAGGGCGTCCTGATTCATTTGATTTCCATAAAATTCATATCGGCTTGCGCTTGAACGTTCTCGAAAATTTCGCTAAACTTACACTCTTTGATAATTTTAAACAATGGGTGTTTTTTCGATGCTAAAGATTATTGTTAATAATCGCAAGGCCAGGCATAATTATGAGATTGTTGATACAATAGAGACGGGAATTGTCCTTCAGGGAACAGAAGTTAAGGCCCTGCGTGATGGCAAGGCCAATATCAGCGATGCCTATGCCCGGTTGCGTGGCGGCGAATTGTGGCTGATAGGGCTGCATATTTCCCCCTATAAAATGTCCACAACGTTTAATCATGATCCTTTGCGCGACCGTAAACTTTTGTTGCACAAACAGGAATTGAAAAAGCTTCGGCGGCAAATCGATGAAAAAGGCATCACGTTGATACCGCTCAAACTTTTTTTTAAGGATCACCTTGTAAAGTTGGATTTGGCGCTGGCCCGTGGTAAGCGAAAATACGATAAACGGGCGGACATTGCCAAACGCGATGCGCAGCGTGATGAGCAGAGAGATCAGAAAGTACGTTTTTAACAGCCCGGATCATCAAAAAATTTAAGTGTCCCGATTGAAAATATCCGGAACCATATATAATGATTTTTAACTGGAGTCAGAATGACCTTTCCATCGGTAAATGAGCAAATGGATTTGATCCGTCGCGGTACGGTAGAAATACTTCCTGAAGAAGAACTTGTAAAAAAAATCGAAAAAAGCGCAAAGTTCAAAAAGCCCCTTATTATTAAACAAGGGTTTGACCCCACGGCCCCCGATATTCATCTCGGGCATACGGTAGGCATCCGGAAGCTGCGCCAGTTTCAGGAACTTGGCCATCAGGTGGTGGTTATTATCGGTGACTACACCGCAATGGTCGGGGACCCGAGCGATAAAAAAAATACACGTCCCAGGCTGTCGCACGATCAGGTAATGGCCCATGCCAAAACGTATCAGGAACAATTTTTTAAAATATTGGACGAAGGGAAAACACAGGTACGTTTTAACGGCGACTGGTTTACAAAAATGAATTTTGAAGAAGTAATGGGTCTGGCCGCCCGGTTTACCGTTGCCCGTATGCTGGAGCGGGATGATTTTTCCAAACGCTATACCGCACAGCTTCCAATCAGTATCCATGAGTTTTTTTATCCTTTGATGCAGGGCTATGATTCCGTGGAAATAAAAGCGGATGTAGAGCTTGGGGCCACCGAGCAGAAATTCAACCTGGTTATCGGACGTCATATTCAAAAAGAGTATGGGCAGGAGCCGCAGATAATCCTTACCCTGCCCGTTTTGGAAGGGTTGGACGGCAAACAACGTATGAGCAAATCGCTTGGCAACTACATTGGCATCGATGAGCCCGGAAAAGAAATTTATGGGAAAACAATGTCTCTGCCCGATGAAATGATTTTCCGTTATTTTGAACTGATAAGCGATGTGGACAGCACGGAGCTGGCTAAACTAAAGGCACAATTGGCCGATCCTGCAACCAATCCACGGGACGTGAAAAAATATCTTGGGCGCACCCTTGTGCGCATGTATCATGGATTGGACGCCGTTGCCACTGCCGAAAGCGCCTTTGAAAACCTTTTTGTGAAAAAAGATATTCCGGATGAGATGCCGGAATTTAACACGGGTTCCGTACAAATGCGTATTGATGATTTAATGATTCTTACCAAAACAGCCCAATCCAAGGGGGCTGCACGCAGGTTGGTGCAGGGCGGCGGCGTGAGCGTGGATGGCGAAAAAATAAGCGACCCTTTTACTCAAATCGATTTAAGCCAAGCACGGGTGCTAAAAGTTGGCAAACGTAAATTTGCCCGTATTAAATATTGATATCATCATTTTTTTAGAGCTGTATTTCATTTCCCATACCCTTTGACTAAACTCTTTTTGTTTTTTTCTTTGATTTCCTGGAAGCATCTGTTACCGGGCAAAAATCTCCGGTTTTATCATTTCCTTGTCCCAATGTTCTGCTCTCATTGTTTCGGTCCACTTAGATAAAAATATTTTTAATCTTTAGACTTGAGTGCATCACTATAAAGCCGAAAACGGTTTCACGGGTAGCGATGGGTATGATAACGAAAAAAAGATTATGCAAAAAAAACTGATATTTATTTCAGATCATTTGAGCGAATATCATGAGTTCCTGAAGAAGGAACCTGATTTTGGCTCTACAATGGAAATGATGGGGCATGCGGAAGCAAACCGCCGCCATATCTATCAGAACTATTATGATCTGTTTATTGTCGATTTAAAGCAAAATTGGCTGGCCATTCCACCCTGGGTGTATGAGCAGGCAAACCATCAATATTATTTTCAATTTGTTTTTTTAAGCGACAAACCGCTTAGTGAAGAAGTCAATAATCTGCTGAATATACGTATATCAAAAGTGATCGACCGGGAAACGGCCAAAGCCCATCTGCCGGAAATTCTCGAAGAATTGAACTCGGCAACTTCATCGCATCATTTTTCATTTGTTAAATCAAACCTAAATACTTTTAACTCCATTTCATCGCTTATCGGTGGCAACCAAAGTATAAAAAATATAAACAAATTTATCGATATTGTTGGTAAAACCCAATCTGCCCCATGCCTTATCCGCGGGGATTTGGGCACGGGCAAAAATTTGTGCGCGGCATTAATCCATCAAAAAAACAATTTGTCCCTGGAACATTTCCACAAGAAAAACTGTGAGGGCGCCACCACAAATGAATTTATGGGCGATTTGTTCGGGGTGGACGAAACATCGGAAATATACGGGCCCGCGCGGATGGGCCTGCTTGAAAAATATTCAAATGGCACATTGGTGCTGACCAATATCGAAAAAATGCCTTTGGAAGTTCAGAATAAGTTGCTGCTGTTTCTGGAAGGCCGTGTGTTTATGGTGCCTGGTTCCAAACGGGTGGTAGAAAGCAAAACAAGGGTGATCGGTATTACGCGCCATGATCTGGAATGGTTCGTACGCCATCAAAATTATAACTCCGGACTGTATTATCGTTTAAAAGCCTTTGAAGTGGTTATGCCTTCATTAAAAGAACGACGGGACGATATTGAAAAATTATCCAACTATTATCTGCAATATTATAACAATCAACTCGGTAAAGAACTTAAAGCTATTTCACCTGTAGCTCTGCAAATGATGCGTGAATATAACTGGCCGGGCAATGTAACAGAATTGAAAAATATTATTGAACGGGCCGTGATCATAAGTAAGGGTGATCAAATTATGGCCGAAGATTTCCCTGATAACCTGCAAAATGATCTAAGTTCGCTGCAAAGCAGCGAGTATCTTGGTAATTGCTCGCTAAAAGAGCTCGAACGTATCCACATCCATCATGTTTTGTTACGCACAAAGGGAAACAAATCAAAAGCCGCAGAAATATTGGATATTTCCCGTACTACTTTACGCGAAAAAATGCGTATCTATAGCGTTAACGCTTAATATGCGATAGACTTTTGCCAAACTCCGGGCAGGGAATTGAGAACAATAAAAAATGATCCATCCTTAGTTACCCGTTAAAGCAGCCACTTGAAAAAAAAATATTGCATGATTTCAGGGCATATTTTTAACAATTTCCCAGGAATTGAACCCATGGCAGAGCAAGGTATCCGTAGATGCCTGATAAATTATTTCATCTTTATAAAAATATACTTGAATAATGGCAATGGGACATTTAAATTAGATGCTCGTTTTTTATATGATTAGGAGTAATTTACAATGTACGCAATTGTTGAGATCGCTGGAAAACAATTCCGGGTTGAGGAACAAAGCCGTTTACGTGTGCCCTCATTATCGGTTGAAAGCGGTAAAAAAGTAGAATTTGATAAAGTCCTTTTATATCGTGACAAAAAAGATAAATTAACCATCGGTGCCCCAACAGTGGCAAAGGTGAAGGTATCAGCAACGGTGCTGGAGCATGGCCGCGATAAAAAAGTGGTTGTATTTAAGAAAAAACGTCGTAAAGGCTATCAGGTCAAAAACGGTCATCGCCAGGGTTTCTCCGTTATTGAGGTGAATAAAATCGGAGCAGCCGCCGCAAGAAAAGCTGCTGCAAAACCAAAGGCCGAAGCTAAAGAAGAAAAAAAGGAGGCATAAATGGCACATAAGAAAGGCGTCGGCAGTTCCAGAAACGGTCGGGACAGCGCCGGTAGAAGGCTGGGTGTAAAAGCTTTTGGTGGAGAATATGTTTCTGCTGGATCCATTATCATCCGTCAGCGTGGCACACATATCCATCCGGGTGAAAATGTCGGTATCGGTGGAGATGATACCCTATTCGCCAAAATTGATGGCGTGGTTACCTTTGAGCGCAAAGACCGCTCACGGAAAAAAGTAAGTGTTTACACAAAAAATTAGACTTCTCTATTTTGAAAATTTAAGGCCGCGTTTACGCGGCCTTTTTTTTGTCCAATAAATGGTGCCTCAACCCTGTCAACATATTTTCGTATAAGCGTTTTAGCCCGGTTGTGTTTTGCATGAATATACTCTTACCGCAACAACACCATTTTGCGCGATTGGTTAATCCCGTTTCCTTCCAGGCGATAATAATAAATTCCGCTACTTAGATGGGACGCATCCCAATTGTATGTATGGTTTCCCGGGTTTAGGTTTCCATTCACCAATACGCTTATTTTTTGACCGGCAGTATTATAAATGCTTAAAGAAACCCGGGTACGTTTTTTCAATAGAAATCGGATTACCGTTGTCGGATTAAACGGATTGGGATAGTTCTGTCCTAAAATGAAACCTCTTGTGCGTGTTTGTTGCCCCGCAGCAAGGGCCGTTACCTGATGAGCGTAAAAAGCGCCTATATCGGCCCGTGTCCCGTCGGGATCAGCAGGGTATGCCGGGTCGCCTGCATTGATTGCCGGTGATTGTTCCGAGAGCTGATAGCTGGAATCGGCGAACCCTGGCCCGGCATCGCTACAGCCTTCACCAAACCATTTTTGATTCGCGGCCTTATCCATAAGCGAATAACGGGCAATAAAAATCGAATCTTCCGGGACATAGTTGCTGTCACCATTCCAGAAAACGATTGAGTTAATGAGGTAAACCGTGTCCCGGACGGTAGAACTTACACCGGAATGACTTATACCCATACCCGTATTATCAACAATGTCGCAATGGATAATGCGGGTGTTATTTGTGGAATGGCTGCGTATTCCCACATTATTGTTATAGATAACGCTTCTGCTGATGGTGACATTGTCACTATAACCAATAAGGATGGCCTCTGCTCCGCTGTTGTTGTAAATAAGGCAACTGTCCACAAGCAGATGCTTTGCGCCATTTCCGAGTGTCAGCCCCGCCCCGGAGAATGATGTGTTATTGTATATCCGGCAATTTTTTATCGTAGGGTTGGCGTTTGCAGTATAAATGCCTGCGCCCCGGTTTGACTTGCCCGTGCAATTGTTATTAAAAACATAGCAATAGCTAATTAACGGCTCGGACGATGGCCCCATATGGATGCCTCCACCCCTGACATATGGCCAATCACCCGTACCAAGTCCATTGCGTATTGAAAATCCGGTTAATTGGGTGCCCACGGGTTCCCGGTTCTCAAAGGACACCACGCTACTGTCCCCTTTTCCATCAATAATAGTCGTGGATATATAAGAAGTGTCCCCTGAAGTAAGAAACAACGAGCCCACAATCAAACGTTTGCCGTGGAAATCGATGTTCTCTTCATAGGTCCCTGGTGAAACAAGAATGGTATCCCCTGTAAAAGCATTCTCAATTGCTGTTTGTATGGAGCCGTACTCAGCTGGCACCTCAATTGTTCCGGCGATGAGCCCACCGCTCCAAATAAAACCAAGGGCCAATAGAAGGTAGATATTGTTTGTAATTTGATGCTTCATACTCAGTGTCCTTATATGTGTTTTTTCTGGTTAATTAAAATCTTAAATTTGATGTAACTGGTGAATTGAAAAAGCAAACGCGTAATTCTGTGCCATGTCGCATGGAATATATCCGAAAATGCTTACTTAGTTAAAAAAAGATGCTTGCATTGGAAGCGCGATGGTTACAAATTAAACTATGGTTCTGAACCATTGCCGCTTTTGTTCTTACTCACATTCGGTCGAAAAATGCAAAAATATGTTTCTTTATTACGTGGGATAAATGTAAGCGGTCAGAAGAAAATCACCATGGCTGCCTTACGTGACATGTACCGGCAGATTGGCCTTGAACAGGTGCAAAGTTATATCCAAAGTGGCAATGTACTTTTTACATCCGGAATTTCTGATATTGATGAGCTACAGATGCGGATTGAATCGGCCATTAAGGATCGATTTGGATTTACAGTCGATGTCATTTTGCGTACATCTGATGCAATAGGGGCGTTGTCTTTGGAAAATCCGTTTTTAAGGCAGGATGGGATAGATTTGAAAAAGCTCCATGTTACTTTTTTTAATCAGCGGGTGAGCAAAGATGTAAGCGCGCCATTGGATACGCGGCATTTTGTCCCGGATGGATTTTCACTTACTGCGACCCATGCTTTTGTATTTTGTCCAAACGGCTATGGACGAACCAAGATAAACAATCTCTTTTTTGAGAAAAATTTAAAAGTTAAATGTACAACACGTAATTGGAATACCATTACTAAGCTGGTTTCCCTATTTGATGATCTTCAGGAATAGCCACAGGGATTATGTAAGGGTCCTTTCCCCGAGGATGAAATAAAATCATGGAAAAATTTGAACGTGCGGTTAGAAAAAACAAAATAGTTATCGCCTACTTTTCATATCCGTCTTGTTCTGTATGTAAAGTTCTGCGCCCAAAAGTGGAAGCACTTGCTGAAAATTACAAGCAGGTGGGGTTTGAATATATAGATACCCAACTGAGCCCGGAGATAGCTGGGCAATATATGGTGTTTAGTGTGCCAACCCTGATTTTTTTCGTTGAAGGACGTGAAAGCAAACGGCTTGGCCGTAATTTCTCAATCATGGAAGTACAGGATTTTATTGAACGTATAACAGCGTTGATGGGCGCGTAGTTCTTAAACGTGATATCAGATAAACCCGGGAGTCCCTTTTTTGCATATTTTACCCTTTTAAAACGTATTTATTGGATCAAAATGTCCTGTCCATGGGATGGATTTGTACACGTACCGGCATACTTGTTTGATGAAGACATTTAAAAAAAAGGCAAAAAAATTAAATCTTTTGTAAGATTCATGCGAAAATATCTAATCCGGGAGAATAATAATTTTTTTGTGTCGTGAAATACAGGTAATCGATAAACAATAAACATCGATAGTTAATAGCAAATATATTTTCGGCCATGTCTGTAAATATAAAAGAAGGTTATTAACAGGTGAAAGTGTATTGACACTGTAGAAATCCATCGGTACAAAGTTTTTACAATCTAAAACGATCAAGAAAGAGAATGGTCAATCTATTTCATACTGTGGTTAGAAAATATGGATTCTTAGGGCGTGAATCCCAGCAAAAGTTATTATATGATGTAATGATTTTGTTGGAAAACGCGCGCACAGGAATTGAGGGGGCAAACGATAAAAACAAATTTCATCAATCGTTTCTTTCCTTTATTGATCGTTTTTGCAAGCTTACCAGCGGAACCGAAGGGGTTCACTTCCACTTAAAAGGCAATGGGGATAGCTGGCAGGAATATGGTTCTGGAATATATAGAAAAATAAACATAACACATAGTTTGCTGGACCGCACAGAAAAAACTAATTTTATTATATTGGCCCGCCAATCACCGGAAACATTCCAGTTACACAGCCTACAAATATGCAGCGCACAAAGTTGGGGCATTTTATTTCAACTCTGTGGATATGCTGACTACATGATTTTATATAGTGAATACAACTTAATTGCAAAACGGTCTGTTCATTTTATAGAATCGTTAATAAAACAATTAAAACATATTTGGGCAGAAATAGAAATAATTCATTTGAAGGATGAAGAATTAAAACGGTTGGAACGCGATGGGCTGGTAAAAGAACGCAATCTAATTATTACCGAAAGAAACCTTAAACGACGCGTCTATGAAATTCAAAATTTATTGGAAGTCAGTAACGAACTTTACTCCATACTAAACCTGAAACAGTTAATCAACTCCGCATTGTTGATCATTGTCGGTCAAATTGGCTGTCAAAAATCTTTTGCAATTCTGTATGACGTCAATTTGCGTAAATATGCCCGGCAATTTACAAAAGGATTTAGCCGGACGGAGCTGTCAACCCTTGAACTTGCCGTAGATCATCCGCTTATTAATTTTTTTGAAAAATCCAATCGTCCCGTAATTGTGGACGATTTGCAAGACATCGATGAAATGGCAGAGATTGTCGAGTTTTTTCGGAAGCATGAAGTCGAAGTTGTCGCCCCTATTATTCACAGCGATCGGGTACAGGGTATAATTGGCTGTGGGATACTATTGTCGGATCAAAAATTCAGCTCGAATGATATGGATGTATTTAACATCCTGGTTAACATGATTTCCATTTCGGTTTCTAATGCACAGACGTATGAAGAAGTAAAAAACCTTTCCTTGACGGATGCAATGACGGACCTGAACAACTATCGCTATTTTGAAGATCGTTTGAAGGAAGAAATTAATCGCGGCCGCCGGAATAAAAGCCCTGTTTCAATGATTATGCTTGATATCGATCATTTTAAAAACTATAATGATACACTTGGGCACCAGGCAGGCGATGAGGCTTTACGTTCGGTCGGCTGGATATTAAAAAATGCCGTACGTGAGGAGGATATTGTTAACCGCTATGGCGGTGAAGAATTTTGTATTATTTTGCCCGGTATTACAAAAGACGTCATTCCTGTGTTGGCAGAACGTATCCGCAGTAAGATTGAAGAATACCCTTTCTATAAAGAGAATGTACAGCCAGGTGGCAGACTAACTGTAAGTCTTGGCGGTTCCAGTTTTTCTGAAGATGCGGACAATTTTGAAGATTTGGTTTACAAGGCGGACCAGGCCATGTACCGGGCGAAAACATCAGGGCGTAATAAATTAATCATTTATAGTGATGATATGTAAAAGTTGTAGTCCGGTTTAAAATTATTAAGTACTAATATGGTGATTATTTCTGCTTGAAAAAGGGAAAATCATAAGAATAAAAATTGCTTTTTTTATTTAGTTATTTATTATATCCATAATTATCTCTTTGGGAACGATTAATAAAATGTCAGATATCGGTTATAACGACGACGTCAAAGTTTATGGCAGAAAATTTCATGTTCAAACAGCCAGTAAAAGGGCAAGGGGCATCGCCAGTTGCGAGGTTTTTGAAGATGGCCGTCTTATAACAAAGAATAATATTTCATTTGAACGCCGGGATGAAAACAATAAAGTACTGTTGGAAAACCGCATCCGCAGCATTGTGGAATCCGTTCATCATGAAACCTTGCTCGAAATCGAGCTTATGTTCAGTATATCAGAAAAATTGCAAAAGATAAAACATGCAGCGTCCCATGTAAAAATGGGGCTCTTGTTTATAAATAACAATCTGATTTTGGATGCAATTTCTGAATTTAAAAAGGCAATAGAACTAAATCCCCAGGAAATAGATGCCTATAATAATCTTGGATTGGCCTATATTAAATTAAAAGAATACACCGAAGCTTTAGCCATTCTATCAAAAGCGCTTAAAATCAAGCCGGACTATCCGGATATTCATCTCAACATCGGTATTACCTATTTCTATGAAAAACAATATGAGAAGGCCATAGACCATATCCAGATAGCTTTAAAAAAGAATCCATCCTATTCTGAAGCAAGATATCATTTGGCCCATGTTTACATGGCAAGTATTCTAAACAGCCGTATGGATTCGAAACTGCCACCGGCCTCTATCCGTGTTGAAAGGGCTTTACAGCAATTGCAGCTTTTGGTAAAAGAAAATATTCCGGGCATGAAAGATACCCTGATAAAAATACAGAAAGCCTTAAAAGTAAAGGATGTAAAGTCTTCAGTTAAAATTTTGGCCACGATGTATGAGAAAATATTTCCCGGAGATATACATGATATTATAGGGATCAGTTTTTATCTGCGTTTTATGTATGGCGGGAAATCTTTAACCCATAGGGCGCTGAAGAAATTTGAGAAGGATTTATTTTCATCGATAGATAAACAAGGAAGTTATGCTGACCTGTGGAATAATTTAGGCATTGTTCACCTTATACAATGTAGGAATATGTTTATTCAGGCCTTAAACGAGTTTGACAAGGCACTGGAGATAAATCCGAAATTTGAGAAAGCATTAAAAAACAAGAAACTTGTTGAAAACGATGGTAAAGAGTTTTTAATCCTTTTGCGGGCTATATTGAAATAATTATGTTTTATATATATAATTTTATGAAGGAAAACCGGGGCAGAAGCATGATGCTATTTTTAGCATCAATAAGCTTTTTTATCGGTGTGGCTGCTGGTATTTCAGAATTTGTCGAGGGCAATCCCGCCAGCATTTATTTGGCCGCTCTTTTCTTTGCATCCATTTTGTTGACCACAATCTGGCAGCTTGCCTATGATAAGAATGCCATTAACCCACAAGCCATAGCGGTCATTCTTTCCCTGGAGGTAATTGCCACAATTGTGGCCTTTTTAGCCTATGGCCCAAATATCGCTTTTCCCGTCTTGTTTTTGCTGCAAATAGTGGGCATCCGTTTTTTACTGCCGCGTAAGTTAGGCCAATATATCAGTATTGGGGCAATCAGTTTATATGGGGCTGAAGTCATTGCACAAGGGGTTATAAACGGCGTGCAATTTGTAGTACAGCCATTAATGGTTGTTGTCGTTCCGGCAATAATTGTTCATATAGTCGCGGGGTTTTACCTAGGCATTATTGCACAACTACGCTCGGGGCAAAAACAAGCTGAAAGAAAAAATGCCGAACTTGCACAAAGTTTTCGTGGCCTTAGGCATAATTACATTTTGAAAGATGAATTGGCCTCGTCGTTAAACAAGGATATTAAGCGTAAAAATATTGAGATAAAAAATATCCTGACCCTCAGCGATCAATTAAATATGAATATGGATCCTCTCCGCGCCATTGAATCTTTCTTGCTGACGGTAATGGGGCAATTGGGCAGCAGTCATGCACTCATTTTTACACGAAAAATTATCAGTGACAATTTTTATGGTATTTATGCTGTTAAGGGGATGCCCCGAAGAAATGTTGAGAATCATCGAATTTACTTAAATAGTAATTTGCTTGAACATTTGTTAGCAATAAAACATCCTGTCATGGTCAAATCCATTCCACGGGAAAATTTATATTCCGATGAGATCAAGTTTTTAAACCTTTTTCAGGATGATGTTTTTTGCCCCATACTTATAAAGGGAGAGATGGCAGGTATCTTTGTCATTGGCCAAAAATTGTCGAAACGAAAATTTACCCCGGAGGATTATAACCTTATTGCCATTATTGCCAACCAGGCCGCTTTTGTGATGGAACAATCACAGGTTACGTCCGAGTTTCAGGATATTTATTTTAAAACCATTAAAGCAATGATGAAGGCGCTTGAAGCAAAGTATGTCTTTGCCAGGGGGCATAATACCCGTACGGCAAATTATGCAAGTATTACTGCGCGCAGCTTAGGGCTGTCACAGTCTGAAATAAAAGACTTAACCTATGGGACACTGTTACATGACGTTGGGAAAATTGCAATTCGCGACAAGTATTTACTGGATCCAAAGGTATTCCATGAAAATGAAACCATCGTTAAGAAAAAGATTTTAGAGCATACTTTAAAAGGGGCAACCATTCTTAAATCTGCGGGGTTTGATGATAATATCGTTGAGCTTGCACTTCATCATCATGAAAGTTACGAAGGCCGTGGATATCCGCATGGACTGGGCGGCTCGGATCTTTCATCAAGTGTTAGAATATTGTCCGTCTGTAATACCTATGATGCAATGACTTCCGATAAGCCATACCGCAAGGCATTATCCCCACAAATTGCAAAAGAATATATCACGCATAATGCAAGCCGAAAATTTGACCCCTCCATTGTTAAGACATTTTTAAATGAGTTAAACCACAACAAAGAAATGCAAAAGTTTAACTAAATTTATTTGATATTTTTTTAACTTCTATCGATTGTGTTATATGTCACCATGGATTATGGGCATTATGGGCATATTTATTGTATTTCCGGCTTGGCCGTTTTGTCCCGTATCATGAGGCAAGCTTAAGACGGATAATATGAAACTTATGTTTTGTGCGATAAATATATATAATGAACTATATTTTCAAAACATGGATGAATTTGCTTATGGGTATGGATTACAAAATAAATTGTAGGGTTCCTGCCTTCTTGCGCTTTTGCACATTGAGTTGTTGTATTGACAATATTTGATAATTAAATGCTATGATGTAATTTGTGCAAAGGACAATATATGCGATGTCAAAAGTGTTTGCTTTAACTTTTATTTATGGCTCTGTTGACACGGTAGTTTTTCGCCTGGGGAAAGTTATGTATTAACTTAGGATGGTATTTAACCCATGAAAACGACGGGTTGGACCATAGGGACGCGTGGCAATTAATACGGTTTTCAACATTAAAAAAGATTTTTAGGTTATGATAAAAGGGCAAAGGTATCATTTGCGATTTTTAATCCGGCCGCTCCAGAGCTCGCATAAAATTTGAAGCGGGCAATATAAAAGGCATGTCTTGTCGTATAATAAGTTAGTTCTATAAAAGGTTTAAAATGAAGAAAATTTTATTGAGTATTTTTCTTTCCATAGGGTTTCTCCTCGCCCAAAATGGTCAAAAAATGAACGTTGAAATTCTCAATCCGAAAGATGACGCTCCCCGATTGAGAGTTGACCTTAGCATAAAAGCAGAAACCAGTAATGGTTTACATATAAAATTTCCTGCCGGACTGAAGGCGGTTCTCGAAAGTGCAACGATAAATGGCTCGGCGGTATGGTTAAAACTGGCCGCGGGCCCGGTGAAGCAAAAAAATCGATTGAATTGGCTATGGTCGGGCAATGGCATCGATATCCAATATTTTGGCGTCAAGGTTGGGGATATTCTTAGCCTGGTGGTCCGGCCTGACAGCCGACATTTAAAAAGATTTAGAAAACTTGATCTCAGCGCATACCCGATTGGGGCTACGGATACGGAAGTGTTGAAAAACCCGGATTCGGTACAGCTCCCTTTAAATTATATTAAAGCGAATAAATAACCATGAAAAAACGATTTCTTTATACATTGCTGTATATTGCCGCTATTTCGGCAGTTGCCTGGGCCAATCAAGGCGGAAATGACAGCTTTGGTTATATGTGGACAACTTCCTCGGTAAGTCCAAAAACAAATTTTTCCTGGACCGATATTAAGGATGGAAATTCATTATTTGTCGGTGCCATCTCCGATCAGGTATCCTCGGCGATTGCCCTGCCTTTTACCTTTTATTTGTATGGTTCGCCGAAAAACAATGTATATGTATCCGCCAATGGCTGGATATCCTTTCGTAACCCGGGCACGACGACGGACCCCAATCCAAATAATGTTTCAATTCCATCGGCCAGCGCACAGGACTCCATGCTGGCCGTTTATTGGGACGATTTAAGCGGCACGTCGTCCCAGAATGCAAATATTTATGTAAAAACCCTTGGGACAGCCCCTTTTCGACAATTTGTTATTCAATGGGATTTACCAAATATTACCAATTCAATAGAGTTTCAAATCATTTTATATGAAACGACCAACCTTTTTAAATATCAATATGGGAAAATCAATTTAGCCAGCGATCCCGGTTTGAGTGCTACTATCGGGGTGCAGGCCAGCAGTACCAATGCACTGGAATATGCTTTTAATACATCCTTTTCTGTTGATTCCTATTTTGCCATTCTGTGGAGTGGTAAACGGGTAAATGGTGCAACCTCGGCTATATCACCGTTGTCGGGTACGACAAATTCATCTACGGAATTTACATATACTGTTAATAGTATTGACCCTGCCGGAACCGATTCTCTTGGCAAGGTTGACCGTGTGGCGATATTTACCCCATTTGTCTCCAAACCAACGGTTACTTCAATAAAAATAAACAGCGGGGATGCTTTTATACAAAAATCATCCACTCAGCCCACGGACCGCGGTTATGCAACCTGGGACAATGTGGGGGATTCACTAATAATTCAAACGGCTGATTTTGAAACGTATGATTCCCTTGTTGTGAAATTTTTTCAAACAATGCCTTCATCGGTAAGTAGCGGAAACAATTTTCCGTCAACTTATGATGCACGCCTCGATTCATCATCAAGAAAGGCTTCGACCGATGGTGGTTGGTCCGTTGATGTAACGGGTACTTCATCCGTGGTCGATTATTATGATTTTAGCCCGGCAACGGATCAGATAACTACTGCCGGGGTCGGGGTGGCCTTTACTATAACAGCACGTGATCTCTCCGGGAACGCGGTTGTAAACAGTGACAGTATCATCTTTAGCGCATCTGGTTCACAGAGTGCGCAGTTCAGCAGCTCGTCGCGGTTAAAATTTAACAATGCGTCCACGGTTACGGTAACGGTCAGCGATACGGTCACGGGCAGTTTTACGGTAAAGGCGGTCAAGAAGACGGATAGCAGTGTCAGCGGGGCCAGCGGGCTTGTAACGGTAAACCCGGGCAATGTGGCGACGATCGGCATCCTTTCGGGCCAGGGTTCGATCACGGCGGGTACGTCGCGTTTGTTACAGGCCTCCTTATCCGATGTTTATGGCAACCGGGCCGGTGCGGACAGCTCTGTGACCTTTACCCGCACGGTGGGTACGGGCACTTTTACAAACGGGATGTCATCGATAGCTGACCTGACCGATGCCAGCGGTGTGGCGCAGGCCACCTATACATCGAGCACGGTTAGTGGCGGGAGCGACACGGTGCAGGTAAGTTATGGCACGGTAAGCAACAAACTGGGCATGGCGGTGGTTGCGGACAATGTGAGCCGCTATGTTTTTAGCCCTTCAGGCGATCAAACGATTATTGCGGGTGGCAGCGTGGGCTATACGGTAACCGCGCAGGACCAGTACGGCAACAGCGTTGCCAACAGCGACAGCATCATCTTTAGCGCATCGGGTTCGGCCAGCGCCCAGTTCAGCACCTCGTCGCGGTTAAAATTTAACAATGCTTCCACGGTTTCGGTTACGGTCAGCGATACGGTCACGGGCAGTTTTACGGTAAAGGCGGTCAAAAAAACGGATAGCAGTGTCAGCGGGGCCAGCGGGCTGGTAACGGTAAACCCGGGCAATGTGGCCACGATCGGCATCCTTTCGGGCCAGGGTTCTATCACGGCGGGTACGTCGCGTTTATTACAGGCCTCCTTATCCGATGTTTATGGCAACCGGGCCGGTGCGGACAGCTCTGTGACCTTTACCCGCACGGTGGGTACGGGCACTTTTACAAACGGGATGTCATCGATAGCTGACCTGACCGATGCCAGCGGTGTGGCGCAGGCCACCTATACATCGAGCACGGTTAGTGGCGGGAGCGACACGGTGCAGGTAAGTTATGGCACGGTAAGCAACAAACTGGGCATGGCGGTGGTTGCGGACAATGTGAGCCGCTATGTTTTTAGCCCTTCAGGCGATCAAACGATTATTGCGGGTGGCAGCGTGGGCTATACGGTAACCGCGCAGGACCAGTACGGCAACAGCGTTGCCAACAGCGACAGCATCATCTTTAGCGCATCGGGTTCGGCCAGCGCCCAGTTCAGCACCTCGTC